>JBEKVL010000680.1:0-3993 GCA_049514055.1 Tepidisphaeraceae bacterium
CCACCTCATCATGGCCGTCGTGGATCGCTGGCTCAGCGACGACCCGCGCGTCCTGCGGCTCATTTCCAGCCTCTTCACGGTCGCCCTCCTCATGCTTCTGGGAATCTCCACCGCGCGGGCGGCCGGGACGGCGCGGGCAGTCGTCCTGGGTTTGCCCCTGGTCTGCTCGCTCTACGTGTTCTCCTCGGGTGTATGGCTGCTCCCCGACAACGCCGCGTGGCTATGTGTCCTGGCCGCCGTGCTGCTGGCCATCCGCGAACCGCCCGATGCACGCGCGCTGGCCGCCGGCGCCGTGGTGATGTTGCTGCTCGTGCTCACGCGCCAGATCCACCTCTGGGCGGCGGCGCTGTTCTGGGCGGCCGCGTGGCTCTCTCCCACGAATCGCCGGCGCTGGCTGGCCATCACCACGCCGGCCATGTTGCCGGCCTTCGCGGCGGTGGCACTATTTATCCACATGTGGGGTGGCACCGTCCCGCCGTGTCTGCGCGAGGCCCACCAGCACCTCAACCTCGCCGTTCCCGCAGTCGTGCTTGGCCTCATCGCCATCGCCGGTCTCGCGATGGCGGGGTTTCTCGTGCCCGCCTGGCCGCGAATCCGTCCGGCGATCCGCTGGCTACTGGTGGGAATTCTGATCGGCCTGGTCGTGGGCATCCTGCCCGAGTCATCCTACAGCTTTGAATCCGGCCGGTCATCCGGGATCTGGAACATCGTCCGCCGTCTTCCGGTGATCTGCGGCCGCTCGCCGCTGATCGTGTTGCTCTCCGCCCTCGGCGGCGGCCTGGCGGCCGCCTGGAGCATCGCCCTCGGCCGGCATCGGGGGACGATTCTCCTGGTCGCATGGGTCGCCTTCTCACTGGCCCACACCGCCGGCGCCAACGCCTGGCAGCGCTACTTCGAGCCGTTCGTGCTGATGACGGTCATCCTGTCCGCCGCCTGGACATCCGGCCGGACAGCGCCGCGCTGGGCGCTGCTCGGCCCGGCCGCACTGGCGGTCTCGCTTGCGGCAGTGACCGCAATCTCGCTGCGGTAAGGCCGCGACAATGGCCGCGCTTCATCAGGTGTTGTGCGGGTTCGTCTGTAGCCGCGAACATTGATCGCGGTTACCATTTCAACCTTACGAAGACCTCCTCCGGCATCATCCGGATGATCCACATGATCCATCGCCAGAACCATGGCGTGTAGATCACGTTGCGGCCGCGACGGATGGCGCGATGGATGTCCGCGGCCACGCGCGCCGGCGAGGCCACCAGGAACATCCCCGGCAGTCCGAAAGTCATGGCCGTGTCCGTGAAACCCGGCTTGACCGTCAACACCCGCACACCCGCCTTCGCCAGCCGTTGCCGCATCCCCTGGACGAACGCCGCCAGGCCGGCCTTGGCCGAGCCGTAAACATAGTTGCTCTGCCGCCCGCGATCGCCGGCCACCGAACCGATCACGCAGATGAACCCCCCGTGTCGCTCCGCCAGCGTGTTGGCGGCCGGGGTGAGGATCGAGACCACGCCGAGGAAGTTGCTCTCGATGGCCAGTCGCGACACCTCCGCGCTCTCCTGCGCCTCGGCCTGTTCCGGGAGCGTTCCGAAGCAAACCACCACCCCGATATCGCCGTCAAAGCCGACGGTCCACTGTTTCCATGCGTCGGCGTGCGAGGCGAAGTCCAGCGCATCAAACCGGACAGCACTCGCCTCGGCGCCGGATCGGATGCGAAGGTCGGCCGCCTCGCAATCCAGTTCCGCCACATCGCGCCCGGCGAGGATAATCTGCGTCCGCGGCTCGCCGGCCAGCAGGCGTGCCAGCTCGCGGGCAATCGCGGACGTCGCGCCGAGAATGATGATGCGGCGGCTCATTTGCCCTCCCCGTCCATAATTCCCAGCCGGCGCGATTGCGATGATCCAAACCGGTTCTCGGGATCAACCCGCCGCTTGACGGCCCGGAACTCCCCGAGGCGTGGATACATTGCCGCAAAACTCCGCGGCGACATGCACGCATCCTTGGCCAGATACAGCCGCCCGCGGTGCCGAAGCACAACCTCGTCCAGCTTCGCCAGGACCTCCTGCAATCCCGGCCGATTGGGCAGATCGATCGCCAGCGTCAGACCCGGCATCGGAAACGACAGCATCCCGCTGCCCTGCCGGCCGAAAGCCTTGAGCACCGCGAGAAACGAAGCCCGTCCCGACGCCGAGATGATCTCCAGTTGCTCGATCAGCCCCTGCCGCGCGCCGGCCAGCGGGATGACCGACTGATACTGCACAAACCCGTGCTTGCCGTACATGCGATTCCAGTGGTCGATCGCATCCAACGGATGGAAGAACGCATCCTGATCGATGACTCCCGTTCGATCGCCGTGCCGCCGGTAGTACATCGCATTGAACAGCCTGACCGTCGTGCGATTGAGCATGAACGACGGGAACCACGACGGAACCGTCTTGCGCCTGCGAACCGGCAACACCAGCGGCCGGTCTCTCAACTCGGCGGGAAGCTCGTCAACCTGCGACACACGTCCCTGCATCAACACCGACCGG
Organism: Tepidisphaeraceae bacterium; assembly: GCA_049514055.1. Taxonomy (GTDB): domain Bacteria; phylum Planctomycetota; class Phycisphaerae; order Tepidisphaerales; family Tepidisphaeraceae; genus JANYKD01. The sequence goes on from JBEKVL010000680.1 coordinate 2,520, forward strand.
CCGAGCGAGGCGCCGCCGGCGAGGCAGTCGATCCAGGCCACCGAATACGTGAACCGATCGTCCCCCGCGGCCATCAACTCCAGCACCTTGTCCAGGCAATCCGCACGCTGCCAGGTCACCGTCGCATACGCACTCGGCGCCTTCACCAGCCGCAGCGTTGCCCGCAGGATGATTCCCGTCAGTCCCATCCCGCCGGCCGTTGCCCAGAAGATCTCCGCGTTCTCTTCGCGAGAGCAGCGCAGGACTTCACCCGACGCCGTCAACAGTTCCAGGGCGACGACGAAATCGGAGAACGTGCCATCCCGGTGGTGATTCTTCCCATGGATGTCCGCGGCAACGGCCCCGCCGACGGTCACAAATGCCGTCCCCGGAATCACCGGCAGCATCCAGCTCCGCGGCCGCACCACGTCGATGATCTCCCGCAGGCTTACTCCGGCCTCACAGCGTAATACTCCTGCCTCCACATCGAATTCCAGCATGCGCGCCAGCCGTGTTTGCAGCACCACACCCCCGCCGCCGTTGACCGCGCAATCGCCGTATCCGCGCCCCAGCCCCCGCGCGATCCACGACGCCTCCCTCCCGTCCGACAGCAGCTGGCGCGCCGCCGCCTGCGATTCCGGCCGATACACCCGCGATACCTGTGGCAGATAATTACTCCAACCGGCCAGCGGCCGTTCGAGGCAACGATCGTGGTATTTTTGTGGTGGTTGTATACCCATAGGCCGGGCGCTCAATATCGGCATCTCGCACACGACGACCGTCGCACTATAGCTATCGCAGTGTTTGGCCGCAAACGGGCTGCAAGTGGGGCCAGCGTCCCCGCTGGCCTCCCCGAATCGCGAACCGTCTGCTATTCCGGGCCGCCGGGGGTCCTGGCGCCACGTCGTTCGCCCTGTCGCGGGCGACGCGCCGCATTTCTTTCCTGGGAGCAGTTGCTACGATGTACACCGGAATGCATTTCATCCGCCGACGGCGCCGACTCGAGTGAGCCTGTTCCCGAGGCAGACATTTCCAAAAGGAGTTCGATTATGGGCAAGGGAAACAAGCCTCACAAGAAGGAAATCAAGAAGCCGAAGAAGGACAAGAAGGCCGCCAAGAAGTAACTCGCCCCACGTTCTGAGGCGAGTCGCGCGGGACCGCGTTCGCGTTGCTCCTCCTTGCCGGCAGTGGAGTTTGCGCTGCCGGCCGGCGGCCGGCGAGAACGCCGGTCCCGCTACTTCACCCTCATCGCCAGCATCGTCCGATCGTCCGCCATGGGTTTTCCCCCGCCGAACCGTTCGATTTCCACCAAGACATCGTCGATCAGTTCCCGGGCCGTCGCATGCGGACGCGCCACGATCGCCTCCAGCCGTTCGTATCCGAACATCTCCGCCGCCGACGAAAACGTCTCCACGATTCCGTCGGTAAACAGCAAGACCTGCTCGCCCGCGCACAACGGGATTTCGGCTTCCTGATAACCGTGCCCGGCAAGGAT
>JBEKVL010000681.1:0-3969 GCA_049514055.1 Tepidisphaeraceae bacterium
CGGAACTGACCGCCGCCCAATACCAGCATCCGCAGACTCAGGCCAGAATGATCTTCGAGATGGCATGATCTCTGCCGAGATAAGTGCCAACTCAATTTCCGATGAGATCAGGAAGTCTGAGATTAAACACGAAGACACGAAGCGGGATATGGTGTTGGCAACCGAGTTTGTGCTGGGCATTATTTCTGTGTTTCTGGTCATCAGATTGATGATGCTTGGAATCAAGACACCCCCATCACCGGCAACCGCTTCGTGTCTTCGTGGCTTCGTGTTTGATCTTCTTTTACGCTATCGCCCTTGAACCTCGCTCAGCGCCCATCGGGCTTCCTTCCTTACAAATGTCACCCGCTGCCCCAGCCGCATGACATCGTCTCTCACCTGCATCATCACCACCACCTTCTCGCCGTCGGCCGACTCGATTCGCGTGGTCATTTTCACATCGGCCAGTTGCGGCGGAAGGGACAGCACGACTTCATCGTTGGCCTTGAACACAATGCCGGCCGACAGGCGCCCGGAAAGATTCGCCGTCGCGGCCAGCAACACCTGCTTCAGTTGCCCGCCGGAAACCTCGCGGCGCGTGCGCTTGGCCTGGGCAGCCGTCAACGCCGCCAGCGACAACACCGCCACCGCCACCACGGTCATCAAGATGATGGCCGTGATCGTCGCAAACGCTCGTGGTCGCCCCTTCATGGCCGGCTCCTTTCCACCGCGAGGAACTGGCTTTGCAGCACGAGCGAATCTTCCGGCCGAGCCCCCTGCTGCAAGAGCAAACCCGCCGGGTGCGCCGCGAAACTCAGCGGCACATCGAGCTTGCGCCACCTGCACACGTTCGCCCCGGCCGTCCGCACGAACTCGCCGGTGCCGGTGATGCTCCAGATGATCTCCTGGCCGGCGGATCCTGATAGAACCGCCTTGTGCGGATCCTCCACGCGTACGCCCCTGGCCGACCACGCATCCTCGCGCAAACTGGCCAGCAGGCCCTCGAAACTGTTCAATTGGTTGTGAATCTCGCCACTGGTGCGGATTGCCCTGATGCTGTTATTGAAGACCTCGCCGGCAACCAAGGCGAAGACCGTGAGGAGGATAAGCGCGATCAGCATCACGACCAGCGCGAAACCGCGTCTGTTCGGAGTACCGCCTTCAGGCGATCCGCAGAACCGTCTGAAGGCAGTACTCCGAACGCGCCATCGACGTCCATCGCCGTACTCGCAAGGGAATTGCCGCGCCGGGCATCGCGTGATCATGGCTTTCCCTCCACTGCTGGCGCCGGCATCAAGCCCACAATCGACGCCCGGCCGGTCTCGCTGGCTGCGGCAACCTCGACCCAGGCATATCCCGGCGGGGCATCCTTCACCTGCAATGCCTTCCACGTCACACGGATGTCGGCCGCCGGCTGGAGGCCGGCCGAAAGATCGGCCAGCGTGCGCTCGCACAACCGCTGGGCCGCGCGCGTGTCGGACAGGCGCCGATCGGCACGATGATACTGCGTCAGAGCCACCGCGATGGCCGTCGCCAGCGCGCCGATGATCACCAGCCCCACCAGCGCATCCATGACGAATATACCGCGTCGGTGTGATATCACAGTCGAAACCCTCCCATCGGCAACAGGCCCTTGATCAGCCGGATCATCGGATCAAACATCGCCATGGCCACCCAGAACACGAGCACCGAAAACGCCAGCGTCATGCCGGGAATGACCATCGCACGGATCACGGCCGCAACGCGACTGGATCGCTCGGCATAGTGTACGGCGAGAAATCGCAGCGTATCGGGCAGACTCGCCGGCGCGCAGTTGAGCATCCCGACAACCAGTCCCGGCATTCCCGCCTGACGCGCCGCGTCGGCCGGGGTCGCGCCGGCGAGCATTGCCCGATGCCACATCTCCAGTCGGCGAGTGAAGTACCAGTTCTGGTGCAACCGCATCGTCTGGAGCAGCGCGTCGGGCAACGCAAAGCCCGCGCCGACACCCGCCGCGAATATCTGCATGGCATTGGCCAGACAGGCACTACGCGTGTTGGCCGCCACCAGGGGCGTGTGCCACGAGAAGAAGTCAAGACATGCCTGCCAGATCGTCTGCCGATCGCGCGGAATGAATATCTCCCACAACCGCAGGGCGACATAGAGCCAGATGTAGCCGCCGAGCAGGATCAGCACCGCCACCCCAAAGTTGCGGGAGAAGAAAACCAAGCCGTGGAACCACGTTCCCGGATCGATCTTGAAGTCCCTGAATATCTTTTCGAACTTCGGCACGACAAACGTCACCATCATGAAGACGACGAAAGTGGCCATCGACGCCACCACCAGCGGATAGAAGCGGGCGAAGAACCAGTCGTCGCCGCGGCGTTCGCCTTTAGCCTGTTCGTTGTGAACGACCCCTCGCAGCACCATCCTGACAGCGCCAAGGGTCTCGGCCGAGCCGATGAGCCTCGCGGTAACCAGCGGAATCTCCGGCACGCAAACCTCCAGCGCCACTCCCACCGGAACCCCGCCGACCAGCGCATCGCGCACCGAGAAGAGTCGCCGTCGCAGGAAGCCACGTTCGCCATCCGCGGCCGCCGCCAGCGACTCCGGCAACGGCTGGTTCATGCGCATCGCCTGGTCGAGATACCCCAGGACCGCCAGCCCGCGGCGTCGCCGCACCGAGCGCATGATCATTGCCGTCCCCAGCACGATGAGCAGGCACGGCACAATCGAGCCCCCCATTCCGCAGCCGAAGATCAGCGCCGCCGCCGCCAGCCAGCCGGCCATCAGACCGAGATTGCGCGCAATTGACGCAGGACGACGCGCGCGTTCGACAAGGTCGCTGAAGCGGGACTGCCGGGCTTGATATTCCAAAACTGGAGGGTTCACCACTTGCCTCCTCCGCTCACGGCACCCACCACGCTGATCAGCGGCATCATCATCGCCACAATTACGAAGCCAACGGTCAAACCAATGAACACCAGTAGAAACGGCGCGAGAATGGTGGGAAGCGCCTGTACCCGAATGTCCGCCTGCTGCTGGTACAGATCCACCAGGCTCCGTAGCGTGCCCGGCAGATCACTCATGCGGGCGCCGTGGGCCATCGACACTGCGACCGTCGGCGGAATCACCTTTAGTTTCGGCGCCGTGTCGAGCGTTTGCCCGGCCGACAGCAGGGCCACCAGAGACTTGCTATCCGTACACAACCGCCCCGAAGCGGAGATGCTGCCGGCCAGCATGATCGCGGCCGGCAGATCCATCGACGCCTCAACCCCGACCCGAACCGCATCACACCAACCCGCGACAATGCTGCGCTTCATGATCGGGCCAATCAGCGGAATAGACATGATCGCTGTGTCGGTAAAGCCCTGATCGAAACCGAATCGGCGTAAGAGATACAGTATCGGGCCACCGAGGAAGACCAGGGCCATGACGCCGATGATGACCGCCGGCAACCAGTGCGCCATCGACACCATGAATTTTGTCACGTCCGGCAACTCCACCTTGAAATCGCGAAAAATGGTCTCAAATCCCGGGATCACAGCCACGGACAAGAACAGCAGCACGCCGCAAAGCGCCACCAGCACCACCAGCGGATACGCCAGCGTGCGCCAGAGCGCCGCCCGCAAGCGGCGCATCAGTTCCAGATGCCGAGACAGGTTCAGCAGCACGCCCGCCAGGCTGCCGGATTTCACACCGGCCTCCAGCAACCGGGCATAGGACGAAGGGAAGACGCCCCGGCGATTCTCCAGTGCTTTCTCGATCGGCGTGCCTGCTTCGAGGTCGCTCGCCAGCTCGCGAATCGCCGACGCCAGCCGGCCACGGCGCATCTCCTGGGCCACCAGCCGCAAGCCTCGCTCCAGCGGCAAACCGGCCGATGTCAGATGGATCAGTTGCTGGTTGAAGGCGATCAGGTCGTCGGCGGAAAGCGTGCCGCCTGTCCGCGGCCTGTCGGCGATCTTGAGTTCGAGCACGTGCAGTTGCAGAAGATCGAGCTTGCGCTGTGCA
>JBEKVL010000682.1:0-3967 GCA_049514055.1 Tepidisphaeraceae bacterium
GGGACCAGAGCTCACGACCGCGAAGCTGTATCTCCTGTTTTGTGCGGCAGTTACAAATGAAAACGACCGCATCGTCGCCGCGAGAAGTGTAACCTTGAGTCTGCCGCAGTTGAACCACGCCCAGACCTGGGCCTTGGTCTCCGCCAGCGCATACTGGTCGGCCAGACCCCGGGCCAGGCTCTTGAGCACGCCGTACAAGCCCTCCTCGTTGCCGGTGCGGGCGCATTCGAAGGCGGCGAGGGGGCCGCTGTCGCCATAGATGCCGATCAGCACCTCCCGGCAACGGTTCCAGGCAATTTCCGTGTGGGTCGAGACCGAGAGCGGCAGCCGCAGCAGATGGTGGTCCAGATGCTGCAGGAAGCGGATCAGGCACGCCTGGAAGCCATACCAGTCGGTGATCAAGGCCGGGGGCATCGGGAAGGTGTTGAGGGCTTCGGCGACCCGGCGCGAACCTTCTTCATAGGTCCGCGCCGGGTCAATCGCGAGCAGGAGCCGCTGCAGGGGCGAGTTCATGGCATTCCTTTCGTTTGCCTGGGCGCTGTCCTACAGGCGCCGGAACGTGGGTGAAATCCGGTGCAGTCCTTCGACGAACTGGTGGATGAGATCGGTGTAATCGTGTGCGTAGCGCTCGGGCTCGTCGGCATTGATGGCCGATCCGAGCATGAATCCGTATTTCTCGATGAACTGCCGGACCAGCTCCACCTTGTCGGCCCAGGAGTTGGGGGCCACCATGCGGTCAAATACCTTGCGCACGTAGCGTTCGATGCCCTGGGACTTCAACGTGTTGCACAACAGATCCAGGATTCCCCGCAGCCCGTCGTTGGTGCCGAACTGGGCGTCATTGAAGGCGCTGACAATGTCGCCGTGGCGCCGGCGGTACTCCCGCTCCAGGGCCTCCTTGGCCATTTCCGCGGCGTCGTCGGGGGCCAGCCGCGCGCCGGGGGCGACGCAGGCCGCGAAGTGCAGGGCATAATAGCGGCCGATCACCGCTTCGAATTCGCGAAAGTCGTTGACCGCGGTCTGACGCGTGGTGTATTGCATGCGAAAGTCGTCATGAACCCGGCCGACCGCCGCCAGACGCTGTTCGTCCAGCAACTGCATGAGAACGGATATGGATACCATAAGAAACACTCCTTTCTAAAAAGTCATCTATAGGCTGCGAAGCATTCGCAAGAACCTCTCCAAGGTGATCACAAACAGCTGGACCAGCTCTTCCAGGTTGTGCGCCGCCCGCTCGGCCAGGTGGTCGCGGTCGGGATCGGCCAGGCCGCTGCGGCGGAGCAGGTCGCCGATCGCCGCCACCCGCTGCTGGAAGTCCAGAGGCCCCAGGGTCTCGACGAGGATCCAGCGCAGATGCTCGCGCTGGCGTTCCTCGCCGTACCGGGCGGTCATCGCATCCAGCACGCAGCGCATGCCGCCGCGGATGCCGCGGCGGGCTTCGGCCAATGCCCCCCTGGCCCCACCCTCTTCGGCAAAGGCGCTTTCCATCAGCGCGGTCGCCTCTCCCGCGACGCTCCGGGGATCCACTCCCGCGGACGCCGCACAGGTGTGTTGCAGCAGGCTCAGGTAGAAGGCGTAAATGGTCTGGAAGAACTCCTCGTCGGAGTCGATGATCACCCGCGGCAGGATGAAGTTCGTCCGCGCCTCGTCGATCGGGCGGCGGACCTCCCGGGCTATGGTCAGGGGATCGAGCCGGGCCAGGACCAAGTCGATCAGCGCCGTGGGTTTGGTCCCCCCGACCTTCCCAACCTTCCCGACCTCCCCGCCCCCGGCGATCTCTGGCCGCGAAGGCGCGGGGATTCCAGCGGGCCGGGACGCGGCGGGCGCGCCGCACACGGCGTCCAGGAACAACTTGGCAGCGCGTTGCTGCGACGTGTCGGCGTACTGGCTGAGGCGGACGCACAAGCCGAACGGGGCCAGCGGGAACAGGCGATGCCGCAGCACCGGTGGCACCGACACCACCAGCGCCGGCAGACGCGTGCCCAGGGCGGCCGGGAATTGCTTGCGGCGCAGGGAGTATTGGAGGTAAGCCTTCAGCAGCCCCCGGGCTGGTCCCAGTCTGCCGGCCAGCAAGTGTGCTTGCAGGCTGTCCCAGAAGCGCGTGTGGTTGCCGGCGGTCAGGTGGGCCAGAACCGTGGCGATGGGCGCGGGACAGGAGGGTGTTTCGGGGACTGTCGCCGCCAGCTCGAAATAGCCGCAGCGCAGGCTGGAGAGGAGGATGGCGTCCTCGGCGACGAGCAGTTTCAGTGCCGGCCCGATGTCGCCGACGCAGTAGACATCCAGGTGCTGTTGTGCGGCGGCCAGGGCATCGACCAGGCGCTGTCGCTGGGCGGGTGCCAGCCTGGCCAGGGACTGATCGACGTCCGGATCAGCACAGACGAACCTGCGGATGGCCGGCGTCACCGTGGCGGACATGGCGGCCTGGAGCTTGGCTTCCATGGCGGCGACGGGGCGGAGTTCGCCGGCGGTCGAGCCGATGGCGCCCGTGGCCAGCGCCTCCTGGGCCGCCGTCAACTGGAGATTGGCGCCCAAGATCGCCAGAAACACCGGCAGGTCGGCGGAGAAGCCGTCAAATTCCAGGTCCAGCCCGGCGGCGCTGGCCGCGCCGAGGTTGGCCACGGAGAGATCGAAGCCGGCCGGCTTGACGCCCAGCGGCCCGACCATCTGGTCGACCACCGGCAGGACCACCTCCTGCAGATGTTCCAGTACCCGCGGCCTGGGCTGTACGGCCCCGACGAAGCGCAGTCGGCGGCGTTGGCCGCCAGCGCGGCGGCGGGCCGTGAGCCAGGAGACCACAGCCTGGTCCGGGCCGCAGGCCAGCACGATTCTCACCCGGCAGCCGCCGATCAGTTCGGACATGATTGTTACCTCCGCGTCAGGGTCAGGGTCAGCACGCCGCTTTCCAGGCCCGGCGTAATGGTCAACTTCAGTCGCCCCTGCAGGTCGGCGTGATAGGAGATGGATGCCGGTGTCAATTCAGTTGTCGCCGCCGCCGCCAGCGGCCGATCCCCGAAGGCCATGGTCCAGAGCACATGGCGTGCGTGCAATTGGGCCTCCCAGAACACCCAGCCCGTATCCAGCAGGATCCGGTATCTGCCCGGTGTGATGTTCGGCACGTTGCAGGGAAGTTCTTCCAGGCCGCACGCCCGTATGAGGTTCCCATCCCGCTCGATCCGGATCCGGGGGGAGGGTGGCGCGGCCAAGGCGGCGTGGATCGCCGCCAGCGGCGGGCGTTCAAAAAGCGGTTCCTGCCGGTGGCGGGCCATCGATTCCACTTCCGCCCGCACCGCGGCCAGGAACTGCAGGAATTCGCGGTAGCCCTGGGCGTAGGCCGGCTGCTGGCCCAGGCGCACGATCTCCTCCAGTTGCGGGCGCAGTTCCGCGCTCGGATCTTTGGCGCCCAGCCTCCCCAGCCCCCGGCAGAGATATGCGATAAAGTATAGATCGGTTGACATGGTGGTTACCTCTTGTGATGTCGCGGTGACTGGAGCAGGGTTTGGACGTGGTCCCACAGGCCCATGTCCTGAAGGAGTTCCACGAAGACCGGATGCGAGGCGAGAACCTGCGCCAGGTTGCGCCAGAGGTCCGCCAGTTCCCCTCCCGCGGTCTTCCGGCGGCAGCCGGCGAAGCGATTGAGCGTGGCCCGATCCAGGCCGAACGCCAGGGCCGTGGCGGCCTGGTTGTAGTCGTCCCGGGTCACATCCTGAAAGATGCTGAGCACCAGTTCCCGCAGGCGATCCTTTCCCAGGGCGCGAATCGTCGGCCGCAGCGACTCGAGGTTGTCGGCTTTCTCCTGGGCGATCAGCTCCTTGAGCCCGTGGTGCCGGAGTTCCTTCTGAATCAGCGACTCCAGTGGCGAAGCCTGGCCGGTGGCCGGGAGATCGGCCTCGGAAATGTCGGCCAGGTAGCCCCAGCCAAGGCGCTTGTCGATAATTCTCTGGATCCGTTCCTGTTCGTCCGGCCGGTC
>JBEKVL010000683.1:0-3956 GCA_049514055.1 Tepidisphaeraceae bacterium
AATCCGTACCAAAGTCATGGACCCGCAACTCCCAGCGCATCGGGTTCGTATTCGACCCGATGGTCGTCCAAGGGGCGGTATTGGGGAGGGTGAGCGACGCCTGGCCGCTCGTCACCTGCACCGAATGTACGACGGGGGTGCCCGTATACATCGGTTCCCAGGCCGCGGGGCGCCCCTCCCCAACGCGGTACCCCGGCCACGAGGATTGCGCGCTGAAGCCGAAGAACATTCCGAACCACTTGTCGGGAGGCGGGGACCCCGAGATCATGTATCCTCCGTCATCCATCGGGTCGATGTAGGCCCCATCCGCCACGCACAGCGTGGACCCGGCCGGACAGGTGGTCGGCCGCGCCCACATCGCGTTGTACAGCGTATCGTTAAACGTTTTGAGGCCTGGATCCTGGGTGTAGGCGTATGCGGCGTTGAGGCCGCGCAACGCCTCGGCCGACAGGGTACGGGCCTGTCCGGCGTTGTTTCCGGCGGTGCAGAGAGCGTTACTGTCGGCGATGGGAGGCTGGCAGTCTATTCCGTTCACGAAATAGTACAGCCCCTTGGTGGCCGGCCAGTAGCCATAAGTCTTGATCCAGTTCGCCGACGCGACGTTGTAGCTGTGCGCCAGGCTTGCCGTGGCCGGGTCTACATCCGCCACCGCCTTGGCGGCCAAATCGAATGCCGCCGATAGAATGCCCAGTATGAACGGCTGCGAATTCCATCCCACCGCGTTATAATTCGAAACCTCCCAGCCATGCGAGCCGGTCGTTCCCTGATAGGGCCTGTCCAGGGTCAGGTGGTGCGAGTCCACAAAAGTGGCGATATAGGAAACGGTATCATTAGCGGTGTCCTTCGGATGCGGCGCCGATGGCGAGCCCGTAAACCAAATCTTCGTCCCGGTTGGGAAGGCTGACGCGCTCCAGTTGGTTCCCACGCCGGTTACCGCGGCCGACCCATTGGTCAGCGTTGCGCTGGTAGTCGGCAACGTGAACCATGATGCAGAGCCGACGTACAATTGCGGCCAACTCCCGTCCGGAAACATGGACGGCGTCCAGACGGCTGGGAAGGACTTCGAGATCGCCGTTTTACAAGCGCTCCGATAATTCGGATCGGCATCGAACAGGGCGCAGTAGGATACCATCGCGAGGTGGTAGGCGCACGTACGGGTATCCCACAATCCGGGCCCCCAGCTTGCATCGGGCCCGCCCAAATACCACATGTAGTCGTTCCAAATCGTGTGCAGCCCCCCATGGGCCGCTCCCGCCGGGGCGGCCCACATGTCCGGCCGTCCATCCAGCGCCCGCAGCGTCAGCCCCAGGGCCGACACATACATCGGGGTATACGAGTAGGGGCTCGGATTCACTCCCTGGTCGATCGGGGGACTCTCCCAGAACCGGTCGGCCAGTTTTCGCGCGGCGGTCAGGTAATCGTCGATCCCGCTGCGATAATACAGGGCGTAATACGCCGCCACATTGTCATAGAAGTTCGCCGAAACGGCTGTTTGGCCCCATCCCCAATAATACGCGGCCCAGTGGGTACCCGCCCCGTAGGACAAACTCAGCCCCGAGGCGCCTGGGGTTTTCCCGTCGTTGTTCCAGGCATTGTCCACCGTCAGGTGAGTATCGTCCTTACAGGACACTACGCTGGACATGCGACGTCCCGTCCCCGAGCCGAGAGGGTGCCAAACCGCGATGATGGCCTCTGTGGTCTGCGGCACAGTAGGGTTGGCCGGGCCTTGACAGAATGTAGTGGTAAAGCTCGTCCCTGAACCGACGACCGTTGTGCTGTTATCGGTCACCGTAACCGTCCCAGGCCCGGCCACATCCCACCATGCCGGATAGTATGTATCCATGACCGCAATCTGGTTGTCGGCCGCCTGCTTATGGCGGTTGTCATACCAGGGCCACGGGTTCGCCCCATACCGCACCATAGGCCCCAGCAACGTGTCCACGGCCGCATTGCTGGTGATGACGATATCGTTGTCGTCGGTCGCCACGGCTCCATCCTTTACCGTGCACGTGCTCGACTGGCCACTGCCATCCGTCACCTTCAGTTGCAGTACGTAACTCCCGAACACCAATTGTCCGATCTGGGGACGGGCCGCGTTCTGGCTGGACCAACTTATCCCTGCCGGTCCGGAGGCTAACTGCCAAGCATACGAAAGAAACGTGCCGCCGTCCAACGGATAGGACCCTGAGCCGTCCAACTGCGCCGGATACCCGGCGCGAAAACTCTGCTGCGTCCCCGCGTTACAGGCGGGCGGATAGGAAGGCGTCGCCGAATAACCGGCCGAGCCGCCGCTGAAGTTGATCCCATGGCCGCTCGAATCCAGCAGATTCCCCTCGAACTCCCAGTCTCCCAAGTCCCCGACAACCCCACCGACGCCGATTGGAGAGCCGACCGGCACGACGCCGGAAAACCACCGAATAAATGCAATCTTGCCGCCGGCGGACAAAGCCATAGGCATCCTCGCCCACGACGGTGTCCTATACGAGAGGATCTTCGCAGTCGCCGACGAACAGCCGCCTCCGGCCGCATTACATGCTTCCAGGATGTACTGAGAGTTCGCGACGTCCCTTTGCACGCGAACCAGTACATCGCCCCTGCCGGTACAGCACCCGACGATCTGAGGGCCGTTACTATATACGACGTCGACCTGGCTCATCACAACGCTAGCCATGATCACGTTGCCGGCGTAGCCTTTCATGAGAGCGAATGGGCCGAGATTCACCAGATACGAGGGGTAAGCGGGCCAATCCGTACCAAAGTCATGGACCCGCAACTCCCAGCGCATCGGGTTCGTATTCAGCCCGATGGTCGTCCAAGGGGCGGTATTGGGGAGGGTGAGCGACGCCTGGCCGCTCGTCACCTGCACCGACTGCTGCGCCCCGAAAGCCGGGAGCATTCCAAAAAGCCACACCCCTATGCGCAGACGCCTCCGGGCGCCGCCGTGGCTGTCGCTTTGCATCATAATTCTCTCACTCTCTCCTGAACTGTTCGGACGCTACATCCCCGCGAGAATCCCGATCATAACTCTCCCCTTCGCGCAGAACGGCACGGCCCCAATCGCCTCGCCGTCGTGTCCCGCGCACCAAAGCGCCGGGTTCTGGGGAGTGAAGCCTTTTTGCACCCACTTGACCAACGCCTGAATCGCGGTGCAGCCGGCGCATCCAATCGCCCCATCGGTGTAGACGCTGCCGGCCACAATCGCCGTCCGCAAATCGTAGAGGGAAGCGGGTTCCCAAAATGCGCTGCGCGTCCCGACCTGAAGGCCCGCGTCGGTATATGTGTGATTGGCCAGGGCGGCGCTCTGCTGCGCCGCTGGCGCGAGGGTGACGGAGTTGCCCGATACGGACGCCACCACGTACCCGCCCCACAATCCGTCGGTTGACTCCGCAATGCCGACCGGCGCCCCAATGTACAGCCCTGGATTGGACGCGAAATTCACCGTGACGTTCTTGGATGCGTCGGTGGCGATGGAGGTGAGCGTGCCGTCGCCGATCTTATACATGCCCGCACTCGGCTCGTTTTGGGCGCTGCTGGCGTGCGCCGCGATCACCCGGTAATTAACAGTGGCTCCGCCGTAGACTCCGCTATTCGAGTCCGAGTAGATTTGCCCGGCGGTATAGGACTGGCCCGCGCTCCATGCGCCCTGGGCTGCCGCATGACCCAAGTAACGCGAATCCCACAAAGCCACGCCGCGCAGCGTATCGGCGAAATATGGAGACGCCAGAACATCGTGGGCGCCCGGAGTAGCCGTCCAACTCCCGATGTACCCCTTCCCCTGGTTCAGGCACACGGCATTAGAGCACACCTGCGTGCAGCCGGTGAAAACGGCGGTCGCCAGGCCGAACCGGTCCATGGAGTTGTAATCGGCGCCCGTAACGGAGTTCTGCAGTAGCGTCGTGCTCTGAATACCGACCTTGCAATACGCCGCCCCCGAGGCCGACCACATGAGGGTGGAT
>JBEKVL010000684.1:0-3953 GCA_049514055.1 Tepidisphaeraceae bacterium
CTCGCTGGTGCCCTGTTTCCCGAGGGCCAGGGCGTGGGCGGTGTCCTGGAGCTTGCCGGCGGAGTTGTTGTAGAGTTCCTCGTTGATGGTGGTCCAGTTCTCCATGCCTTTGACGATGGGGCTGGTCTTGTCGATGAAGTCGATGGCGATGGGTAGCTGCGCTCCGTGGCCGGTGCTGGCGACGCCGGTGAACTCGAACCAGGGGGTGGCCTTGGGGAAGCCTTCGCTGCGGTAGGAGTGCATGCCGCAGTGGATCACGACGCCGGGCAGGCCGTCGCGGTGGGGCTTGAGGATGGTCTCGACGACGTCCTTGTCCTTGACGTCGGCCGTGCATTCATCGTGGATGACCACGTCGAAGTTCCTGGCCCAGTCGGGGTTGTCGTAGATGGGGTTCTTGTGCTTGGTGGTGGTGTCGGGGTCGTAGGCGATGGTGACCTCGATGTTGGCCCGGGCGGCCAGGCCCTTGGCGATGACATCCTTCTGGTTCTTGTAGTCGTGGCAGCAGCCGCCGAGAACCAGCAGGGCGCGGATGGGTTTTTCCTCGGCCCGGGCGAACGCCGGACACAGAAAGGCGGCCATGAGTGACGCGATCAGGAACTTGCGCATAGAGAGACTCCTTGGGTTTTGGGTGCTCTTGAGTATACACCGGGGGATGGGCGGTGTTGTTGAGAGGGTTTAAGGGTTCGAGGGTTCGAGGGTTCAAACGGTCGGATGGTTGCGGGCGACGAGGATCGCATCGCGGCCCCGTGGGGGCAATACATGTAATGATGTTCATGCGGGCACTATTGGTCTACTTTTGTGCCGCCGACTCGGAGACGCTCCAGGTGGTGGCAGCGATTCACGTTGAGGCCGGGGAGGTCGTTGTTCCACTTGGCGGGCGTGCGGCGGAAGCGGCCTCCATCGCCGGCAGCACGGAGACGAACTGCCGGGTCCACCGATCGACAATGCCGCAGTAACGGGGGAATGTCCACGGTCGACAGGGGGGAAACTCCCTCTGAACCCGCGATGACCTACCCTTTGTACTCCACGATCTCGACCTTCAGCGCCTCGGCCATGGTCAGGATGGCCTTGGTTTCCTCGGGCGTGATGCAGGCCGACGAGCGCGAGGCGTAGACGATGCGGCGAATGCCGACCTGGAGCAGGCGGCGGAAACAGGCCGCGCATGGCTGTCCGGTGACGTACGCCGAGGCTCCGCGCAGGTCGCAACGTGCGAAAATGACCGCGTTGTCCTCGGCGTGGATGAACCAGGTGTATTTCTCCGGCCGGGTCAGCGGCACCAGATCGTTCGGCAGCCCGGCCACCGGCCCGTTGTACCCGGTGCTGACGACGCGTTTCTCGCGATCCACCAGCACGCATCCGTGCTTGGTGCTGGGGTCCGGCGAGCGCCGGCTGACCTGCTCGGCCAGGGCCAGGAAATACTCATCCCACGTGGGGCGAACGGCGAAACTGGGGGCGTCGGCCATGGGGCTCCTTTCGGGTCGGCCACATTGTGCGTGGGAACGGCCGGGGATCAAGAGGGCGGGTGGGAATGAGGCAACCCGGAGTTCGAAACCCGGAACCCGAAACTCGAATGACGAGAGAATGTTCCAATGATCGAATGACAAATGGGTGGGGCATCGCGGCTGAAGTTGTGGTGCGGGCTTCCAGCCTGTTTCGGGTCTGCGCTGGCAGGAAGTCCGCACGATAATTGCCACGACAATTCCGCCGCGATGGACTACGCTTTCACAACCGCAAAATTCCTCGCCGACACGGTCTGCCCCGCTTTGAGCGACAGCGAGTACAGTTTCGTGGCGGGCGTCGCCACCTTGTACCCCTTGGCCGGCACGACGCGTAGAACATAGCTCCCCGCCGCGAGCGTCGGGAAGGAGAACGCCCCGGTCGCATTGGTAAGAACGGACGTTTCGTTCGCGTCCCAAACGCCGTCATTGTCATTGTCGATAAACACCCGATACCTGGCCAAACCCACCTCGGTCGTGTCCATCTTGCCGTTCTTGTTGGTGTCGAGGAACACGGTTCCGGAAACCAGGGCGTTGGTGGTGAGGCCGATGTTCCTGCCGAGGGCTTGGCCGGGCAGGAGTGTTGGGAGCGGGGTGTTCAGGTTGGTTGCAGGGCGATATCCGGCCGGGAGAACCGGGCGGACAACGTAGGAGCCGATGGGCACATTGGAGAAAAGGTAGACTCCGGTCTTGTTGGTCCTGGCGGTGCGTTCGCCGGCGTCGAAACTCCCGTTGTTGTTGGCGTCGATGTAAACGGTAATGTTGGCCAGCGGCTTCTCGGTTGATTGGCGAATGCCATCGCCGTTGGCGTCGTTGAATACCGTTGCCGTGATGCTCCCGGTAAGCTGGACACCAGCACTGAAACCACCCGAGCCGTTAGCGTCACGCGCTCGGATCCAATACCAGTATGGCACCCCGGCTACGGCCGTCGCGTCATCGAAATTGGGCCCCTGAACATCCGCAGCAATCTGAATCTTGCTGTTTCCGTTGTCGCTGATGGAGTCGCGCCAGACATCATAGCTTGATGCGCCCGCTGAGGCATTCCACGTCAGGCGAACCCCACCACTACCCGTTCCATAAGTGGCCGCCACACCATCCGGCCCCAGCGGTATCAGTTGCAAACTCAATGCGATGGTACCCGTGGCGCCGTTGTACCCATCCACGGCAATCTGGTAGACCGTGCCTCCATTGGCCGTGAACGTGACCTTGCTGGTTCCGTCCGACCGTCCCGCGACGTCGTCATCGGCACCGCCCGCAACGCCCGCCAAGGTCCGAACATTGCTACCAGTGTAGACTGCCAGCAGCGTGTTGAAGTTGCTGCCGAGCGTGTCGATGGTTGCGCTGCCGGAGAACGGCGCTGTCCAGGTCCACCAGACGGAGCTGCCGCCGGCTTGGCCCGCATGATCCGGTTCGCCCGATTCCTGCGTCGCGTTCAGGTTCATGCCGGTCAGCGTGATCGATGTGCCTGACAGCGTGGCCCGGGCCGCAAAGTTGTCGTTGGCAGGCCGGTCTGGAACGGCGCTGCTCAACGTGCCCGACCCGTTGTTATCACACGCATTGACCTTGTACCAGTAGGGTATCCCGGCTACGGCCGTCGTGTCATCGAAACTGAGCCCTTGAATACCCGTAGCGAGGCTTGTGGCCGTGCTGAAGGTGCTGCTGGAATCGCGCCAGACGTCATAGCCCGATGCGCCCGCCGATGCATTCCACGTTACGCGAACCTCACCGCTGTTTGTCCCGTAGGTGGCGGCAACTCCGCCCGGTGCGGAGGGGAGTAGATTCAAGTTGAGCGTGAAATTGCCCGTGGCGCCCTGATACCCGTCCACGGCAATCTGGTAGACCGTGCCTCCGGTGACACCGAATGTGACCTTGCTGGGTCCACCTGGTTGCCCACCCGGAATATCATCGTCGGCACCATTCGGAACGGCCGTCAACGCCGACACGCTGTTGCCCGTGTAAACCGCCAGCAACGTGTTGAAGTTGCTGCCGATGGTGTCGATGGTCACGTCGCCGGAGAATGGTGCCGTCCAGGTCCACCAGACGGATGTGCCGCCGACTCGGCCCGCATGATCGGGTTCGCCCGATTCCTTCGTCGCATTCAGGTTCATGCCGGTCAGGGTGACCGATGTACCAGAGAGCGTGGCCCGGGCCGCAAAGTCGTCGTTGGCAGGCCGTTCTTGAACCGCACTGCTGAACGTACCCGATCCACTGCCATCATGCGCCCAGACCCAATACCAATAGACCGTTCCGGCCGCGGCAGTCGTGTCGTTATACGCAAGCCCTGTGATATCGGCGGTGTTAATCTGCGTTGCTGCCGTTCCATCACTGCTGAGAGAGCGCCAGACGCCATAGCCAGTGGCGCCTGCAGAAGCCTCCCAGGTGATCTGAACTGCCTGACTGTTCGTCCCGTAGGTGGCGGCAACGCCGTCCGGTGCTGCCGGTAGGACGGTAATCTGT
>JBEKVL010000685.1:0-3951 GCA_049514055.1 Tepidisphaeraceae bacterium
AGCCAGGAATCCAGCAGTACGATGGAGCACCCCGCGACAATCGCCGTCAGAAGCTGGTTGAGCCCGACATCAAATGAGAACGGCAGCACATTGAGGAGGATGTCATCAGACGTTATGCCGAAGCACTCGACCTCCGCGTCCGCCCGCGCCCGCAAATCGGCTTCGGCGATCAAAACCCCTTTGGGATTCCCCGTCGATCCGGACGTGAACAGACAACACCCTGCTCCATCGCCGCTCAAACAGGATTGCGGTTGTGGTGCGGGCTTCCAGCCTGCACCACAATTCTTGCCGCGATGGACTACCTCGCACGAGTCGTCGGCCGGCATCGCCAGGTTCGTGTTCACTTTGTGCCAGTATGCCACCCGCCCCGCGGTCCTCATCTGCTCCACCATCTTCGTCTGTGCCGGCAAAAGGACCGCGTCATCAACCACCCACCATTGCGTCCGCGCGATGGCCGAATCCGCCACGAGTCCCGCGCCCAGCGCCATCACCCCGGCGCCGTCGGTCAGCGCCGTGCCGGCGCCCGTGGCCTGGAGAATCGCGTTGAGTTGTGGCGGCCGCAATTTCCGATTCAGACAGGCGAACGCCCTGCCGGCGCCGATCGCGCCGATCATCGCGGCCACGCAGGCCGGCGACTTGCCCATGAAGATCGGAACGATGCCAGGGGCGGCACTGGTTCTTTCCTCCCGGCCCAGCGCCGCCGCGAACTGCGCTGCCATCGCGCCCAGTTCGCCGAAAGTCATCCGAGCCGCTCGTCCGCCTCCCTGGCAATGCTCGATTGCGACCTTGCCGGGCCGCGTCCGCGCCTGCTCCTGAAGTTGATCGTACAGGTTCGCCATGCTCACGCCCGTATCTGGATGAACGCCAGCCTGGCCATCAGCCGCAGCATGTCATGTGGCGTCCTCGCGGCCGCGAACACCAGGACTTCGCCGGCCGACACAAAGAGAAACGTGATGGGAATACCCACGTATCTGAATATTCCGCGATCGAGCGCATTCCACTTCATGCGACGTTTGAATCGCACCCAGTATTGGAACACGAGAATCCCCGTCGCGTTGTACAATCCCCACGCCAGCCACGGCAGCGCACCTTCGTGCCAAAGCCCGATCGCGATGAACGTGGCATAGAGCGCCACCGTGGTGTTGCGGGTCAAACCCAACACCGGCATGTAGATGTAGGACTGGCACCACCCCGCCAGGGTCATGTGCCAGCGCTTCCAGAACACACCGATGTTGGCCGCCAGGATCGGCCAGTCGAAGTTCTCCATGATGCGGATGCCAAACAGCCGAGCCGCCCCGATGGCGATATCGCAGTATCCCGAGAAATCCATATAGAGGTAAAAGTACGAGGTGATTGCCAGCCCCCAAAGGTGGAGGCTGCCGGGTGGCATTCGCGGGTGAAGCAGGTTGGGGTCTGCCGCCATCGCGTACGCGCGTGCCAGTACGATCTCGACGATCACGAGCTTCTTGATCAGCCCGTGCATGATCCGCGTCAGCCCCTCGACGACTGTTTGCAGGCGGAGTTGGGTATCCTGGTTCGCCAGGAAATGATCGAAACGCTCGATCGGCCCCGAGGAGAACGTGGGAAACAGGAATATGTAGCCGAGAAACTGCCACGGCGAGCGGTCTTTGATCGAGCCGCGGGCAACCTCGATCACATAGTGGATGAATTTGAACGTGAAATAGCTGATGCCCAGCGGGATCAGCGCCGGCCGCCCGCCTCCGGCCGGCGCATACCGGGGAAAGAAATACTTGAAGACCGCCAGATATCCGAGGGCCACCAGGAGCAGCAATGGCAAGGTCCAGCGATACGTCCGGAATGCCGCGGTCGTCGGCCGATCCGCCGCTGCCGGGGGCGCGACCAGAAATCCGGACAAGCTGCGGATCTTTTCCGCTACGACAGTTGCCATTCTGAGTGTACTCGTGAAGAATCTGACTTTGGACTTCGAGGCCAGATCCCTCGCGGGTACGCTCGGGATGACGGTTTGTGGTTTCGATGGAATGCCCGGGACAATGATCGCGCCCGCTGGCGGCGTCGCGACTTCAGGTGCCGCCTGGGGTTCCGGGGATTGCGGGGCGGTATTCGCCCACCGGATTCCCGCTTTGGATTGTCGTTTGGCCAGCGGAGCCAATTGATAGAACAACACGCACAAGCCCAGCAGCCAGAATCCACTGAAGCGGTGTTCGGTGTTGTTCTGGAATATATACGTGATGACATATCCCGCCGAAACCAGCGACAGGAAAGCCATACGCGGCCGCTGTGGACGCAGGCAGTAGACTAAACGCCACCATCTCGGCCGAGGCTTGGAATGCGACGCCATGCGCAGCCGCTGCGGGAGCAGCCAGTAGGCGACCACCGATGCAGCCAGCACCAGCAAGAATACACTGCTGACGACCATTCAAAAGCCCTGGTACTGGAAGACCCGCAGCCCGGCGTCGTACGCCGTCAGTTTGACGATCGCCAGGAACAACAGTGTCCCCAGCGCCACCGCCTGGACCACAATTCCCGCGAAACGAGCGAAACTCATTTGGAATCACCCTCCATGAAATTGGCGGCGCACAGCGAGTTGGCCAACCGGGTCGCCAACACCTCGGTGAAGCGCTTTCGCGCGGACGCACTGCGGATGTGGTCAAAATCCCAGAACTCTTCCGGTTTCAATTCGGCCAGGGCGACCAGATCCCAGTATTCCAGGGCATGGTCGCGGGCAAACGCGGCGACGTCGCCGCGGTAGCCGGCCTGCAACGGATCAGACCCGTCGCCCGACTGGCCCGGCTTTTTCAGCCGCGGGTTCTCCGGACCTTCCAGCAACACGATCGTCAGCCGACCCGATTCCCGCAGCCGGGTAATCATCCGCCCGTAGATACCCAGGTTCCCGGCGTGATGCTGTTGATAGGCCAGTTCCCATTGCGGCTGACCCTTTGCCCAGTCGTCGGCGCCCCAGAGCCGCAGGCTCCTGTGCTGCGGCGGCTGGACCGGCCCGGACCAGAGGTTCGCCAACGCATCAACCCGCGCCGCAAAGAAGCCATAATGATCGAGAAAATAGTTGTGCAGGGAATACACCGACGCGAAATGCATCAGGCGGCATTCCTCGCTCTGGGCACTGCTGGGCACGGCCAGCCGCGGGTGCTGCGCCAGGTCCAGCAGGATCCTTGGCTTCCTGGTCAGGTTATACGGCGTGATTTCGATGGCCACCACTCCGTGAACGCGCCCGCGAATGCAGTCCGTCAGGCTCACCGCCTCCCAGTGCGACAGACCACCCGCCACCAGCAGATGCACCGACACGGTTCGTCCCGCCTTTTTGCATACCTCGCGCGTCAGTTCCCGTTCGCTGGTGATGGCTTCGCGAATGATCGAATCGCCGATGAGCACACAGACCGGCTCCGCCGGGCGGTCTCGCGCCAATCTCAGCGTCTGTGCCGTGAGGTATGCATAAACATCCTCCCGGTCGCGCACGAGGTATCCGCCGCGCTCGGCCACAAACGCCGGCGTGATCCGCCACATGGCCAGCCCGAAAATGGCCCCCGCCGTAAGAATGGCGCCGATGATCGCCGGCAACGACGGCGTGAACGCGCCGCGGGCAAACTCGGCGGCGTGCAGTCTCAGAATGTCGCGCCAACTTCCAAACATGCGTTCGGGCATCGATTTGTCCGCCGTAATCCGGCCAACAGTCCATGTAGATCGGTGCGTCAGATCGAAAACACATCGCAGCCGCGGCACAGCCGATCAACCCAAGCATGTGGCATGTACCCAACCGCTTCCGGCAAGTCAATGGCTCGGCCCGCGATTGCCTTGACCGCGGGTACACCGCGATTTGGTTGCAATTCCGTATTGGCGGCCATGCGGAACATTTGTCGGAGTACACGCGAGAAGCCCAGGCCACGAGGGCGCGGATGCAGGTTGGGGCGGCGGAGCCAACTGCGAAGGGCCAAAGGGAGGGGCGGGCGGGGTTGC
>JBEKVL010000686.1:0-3945 GCA_049514055.1 Tepidisphaeraceae bacterium
TGAGATCATTCGTACTGACGGTCACAATTGGGGCGCAGACCCGGGCCAGGGGATCACGTACATTGATGGCTACCTGACTGATTACAATAACATCACGCTCGCTTCCTTTCAGAACCTGCCGGGCCTGCCCACAGGCCTAAGTTGGGCAGTGAGCGCCACGTCCAGCCACATCGACCTGGACGTCACGGGCAGCGGGAATCCCCAGTACGTCCTCAACGGCCTGGCTGATGGATCGAGTGTTTCGCTCACCTGCGGCGTATTGCTCGGCGGCCAGCAGACCCAGACTGTCGTCGCCAAGAACACCGGCAGCCTCGCCGGAACGCCGGCCTACACGGGCGCGTCCGCTCCCGTGAGCGTCACCGGCCCGGGTAGCCTCGCGATCGGCGCCAACGGCAACATCAACGTCGTTGTGGCCGGTTCCAGCATCGGCGCCATCACGCCTCAGCTCATCACGCAGGCTTCCAGCGGCGCCGGCGATCTGGCCGACACGATCAATGTCGGCGGCGTCGTCTACAATGCGCAAGCCACCTCGTCCACTACTTTCGGGCCGGCCCTGGTCACCGATGCCGGCAGTTACGCCAGCCTGTCGTCGAAAGTTGCCAGCGGCGCCCCTGCCAAGGGGAGCCTGGCAATAGTCGGCCCCGTCAGCCCCGCGACGACCGTAACCGCCGGCACCGGTACAAGTATGGCCTGGCGGCTGGCCACCGCCGGCGAACTGGCTGGCACGCCCAGTCTCTTCAGCACCAGCTTCAAGAGCCCCCATCCGCAGATCGTCAGCGATGTCGTGGATCTCCAGGGCATCAGCGGCGATTTCGAACTCACGATGAGCTACGATCCCAGCGTCTTCAAGGACGAAGCAGGGTCGGCCGCGCAGGGTCACATTGAATTGGCCGTACTCCAGGGCACCGTCTGGGTTCCGGCCGAAATCGGCGCCGTCAGCGTCGACCTGGTGCATCATCAGGTGACGGGCATGGTCGGTGGATCCGGCATCTATGCCGTGATTCCCGAGCCGGCTTCGCTGAGCCTTCTGGCCATCAGTGCATTGGGGCTTCTGTCGCGGCGGCGCCGGGCCTGATCGGCAATTCCAACAACGGGAAACACATGTTTCGGCAGTGAGGTCGCGTACAGACAGAACAACAGGCCGTCCGGAGCAAGCCTGCGGACGGCCCGCCGTGTACACGCCGCCGGATACGGTGTGCCTCAGCGGGAGGGAGAATGCCTTTCGCGAAGGGC
The DNA here is from genome assembly GCA_049514055.1 of Tepidisphaeraceae bacterium. Classification (GTDB taxonomy): domain Bacteria; phylum Planctomycetota; class Phycisphaerae; order Tepidisphaerales; family Tepidisphaeraceae; genus JANYKD01. The sequence goes on from JBEKVL010000686.1 coordinate 1,234, forward strand.
CGCCCGGATCCATTCCGGGCGGCCGCTTCCGAGCAGTTTGATTCGGCCAACGCTTGCGGACCGGCTCCAGCCACCGAGAACCGGGCCGCAGCCTGTAGCGGGGACACATTACATGGCAGCCTGATGGAACACTGGACTTGAGTACCGGACGTCACTGGAAGAACGGCTGCACCAGATACCGGATCAGCAGGTATGCGATGGCGGCCATGAAGGCCGAGCAGGGAATGGTCAGGATCCAGGCCATGATGATGCGCTGGCCCCAGATCCAGTGGACGTAGCGCCAGCCGCGGGTGGTGCCGACGCCGAGGATGGCGCCGGTGATGGCGTGCGTGGTGGAGATGGGCACGCCGCGAATCTTGGTGAAGCCGAAGATGGTGAACGCAGCCGCCGTCTCGGCGCAGAAGCCGCCGACGGGTTGCAGTTTGGTGATGTTGTTCCCCATGGTCTTGACGATGCGCCAGCCGCCGAGCATGGTGCCCAGCGAAATGGCCGCGTGGCAGATCAGGATGATCCACCAGGCCACGTTCGTGGTGGCGCCTCCGCCGACATGAAAGCTGTTCAGGAAATGGTGCGGGTCGGATCGTGTCAAGTGTCCCAGCCCCGCGGCCGTCAGCAGCATGACGATGATGCCCATCGTCTTTTGGGCGTCGTTGCCGCCGTGGCCCAGCGAATAGAGGGCCGCCGAGAGAAGCTGTAGTTTGCGGAAAAGCCGGTCCACCTTCCACGGCGTGGCGCGCCGGGCCAGCCAGGCGACCGCCACCATGTTGAATGTTCCCAGAATGAAACCCAGCACCGGGGCCAGCACGATGCCGATCAGCACGAGCACCCATCCCTGCGGCCGCAGCGCCGCCAATCCCGACTTCAAGACGGCCGCGCCGCCGAGCCCGCCGACCAGCGCGTGCGAGGAACTGGTCGGCAAGCCCAGCAGCCAGGTGATGATGTTCCAGACGATCGCGCCCATCAGGCCGCCGCACACCACGTAGATGTCGATCAGGTTGTTGTCGACCATGTCGCTGGAGATGGTGCCGGCGACTTTCGTGCCGAAGATGAAGGCGGCCGCGAAGTTGAAGAACGCCGCCCAGACGACTGCCTGCGAGGGCGTCAGCACCCGCGTGGCCACCACGGTTGCGATCGAGTTGGCCGCGTCGTGAAAGCCGTTGAGAAAGTCAAACACCAGCGCGACCAGCACGAAGAGAATCAACAGGCTGAGCATGCCTGTGGTTACGGATTGGGTCGTTGCCGCCGCGATGGTATCCAGGTCGTGCATGGTCGGTTGCCGTGGGGACGAGTGAGTTTCAGCCGTTCTTCAGGACGATCCGCTCGAGCGTGTTTCCGACGTCCTCGCAGCCGTCGATGGCGTTCTCTATGTAGTCGTACAATTCCTTCCATTTCAGCACGTCCAAGGCGCTGAACTGGCCGCCGAACAGTTCCGACATGGCCGCGTGGTGGTTGTCGTCGCCGATGCTCTCCTGGTGGTGTATTTCGATCAGGCACTCGCTCAGGTCCACCAGTTTGTGTGTCCGCCGCAGCATTCCCACGGCCTTGGCCAGGGCCGCGGTCGCCGCCACCAGCACCCCCGCCTGCCTGGCGAACGATACCGGGATGTTCGTGATGTGGAACAACGGGATCCGTTTCACCAGGGCATCCACGGCGTCCACGATGTCGTCCATCTCATTGACCAGCGTGTGGATGTCCTCGCGGTCGAAGGGCGTGATGAACGTCCGGTCGAGCCGGTCGAGCGTCTGGTGCGCCAGGTCGTCGGCCGCGTGCTCGGCCTTGCGGATCAACTCCGTCGGCCCGTCGATCTTCGGAAACTCGGCGGCCAGCCGCTGCAAGTGCATTGCCGAGTCGATGATATGCTTTGATATACCCTCGAACAGGTCGAAGAACACCGTGTCTCGCGGAAGCAAGTTGAACATGAGTCCGGGTCTCCCACACATTCAGAATCATTAAGCCGATGTTAAAGTCCGATTCTAAATGGGTTAGACCCGAAGGCAACGCGAGATGGGCCGATTGGCCCTGAAAAACGCCATCTTAACGAAATCTTAGCAGAGTTCGCGATTGCCGAGCCGTGGGACGGCCCAACTGCTGTGAGTGCCGGGAAATGGCCGTTGACTTGCAGTTGGCTCCGCTCCTCCCTAGACTTACTCAAAGTTCGCTAGGGGTGTCCCGGCGTATTCGGGACTGAGAGAAACACCCTTAGAACCTGATCCGGCTAGAACCGGCGTAGGGAAGCGAATGAGACATGCCCGGCGGCGGATGGCCGCATCATTTCGCATCCCCCACGTCATATTTGAGGATGAACTATGGCAAAACCCCTTGCCTTCGACCGTTCATATACACTGCCGCCGCTTGGCACCAATCCCTCCACAGACCGGCAGGGAACCACGCCCGGGTCGTTTGCGAATGCACCGCAGGTTGGTGGGCCACTGACGTATTCTTCGCCGGATACGCCGGGGATGCCGGAGCCGTCGAACATTACGGCGATGGATTTCGCGGCGGCAACGGATGCACAATGCAAGACGCAGCTTGAGGAGGCCCGGTTCGGGCGCGTATCGGTCGAAGCGCGGCGGGTGGCTTTGCGCGAGCCACACTTGACGCCGGAACAGATTCGGGTGGAAGTGGCGGCCGGGCGGATGGTCATCCCCGCCAACAAAGTCCACGTCAAGTACAAACTCGAACCGATGTGCATCGGCCGTGCGAGTCTGACCA
>JBEKVL010000687.1:0-3940 GCA_049514055.1 Tepidisphaeraceae bacterium
AAACATGTTGAAGAACCAGATCAGCATCGCCAGAGCGACGCCTGGGATCAGAATCGTATACACGAGCTGGGGGGTAAAATTCCGGTAGAAGCGGAGCAGGCAGACGCCAAGGGCAATGCTCATCAGCAATCCAAACGGCCGCCTGGCGGTCAAGACCACGCTCTGCTCGAACACGCGACAGAGCCATGCGAACAGGAATGCGCCCTCGATCACGCCCAGGCTACCGTAACGGAAATACCATTCGCCCACGAGCCCTGTGGAGATGGTGGTGCCCTCGGTATTGCTCACGTCGCGGCCGGTCTTGATCGAGTTGTACCACTGGTTCAACGGATCGATTGGTTTGGTGGGCCACAACGCGCGCGGAATTCCGTGCAGGACGAACCGCCACGCGGTTTCGGGTACGGGCCCGACCAGCGCTTCGCCGGGAAACCGGTTCTGGATGAACGGATAGTGGTCGGGAATCAACGCCCAGCCAAGCAGACCCTCCGTGAACATCGACGTCCCCTCGAACTCTCCCAGATTGACCTCCTCCAGACGAACGTCGACGAACCCCACGTTGCGGAATCTGATCTGCATCTGGCAGAGAAACATGACCACCAGGAGGACCGCTCCGGACAGGATATATGCCCGCAGGCTCAGCGAGCGCAACAGCGCGGCGGCCTGCATCTGGTATTTCAGGAACAGAAACCCACATACGGGCAACGCCATGAACGTGACCTCACCCCGCGAGCCACCGCCGAAGGCGATTGCCAGGTGCAGGCCCCAGATTGACCAGCAGATCAATCTGGTAATCCAGTTTCGCGTTATCATCAACGCATAGAACGCGCCGAATTGTGCGGCCACCTGTCCAATCTGGAGCACATGCACAATGTACCCGCCCCAATTGTAGTTGACGTTGCCGGTTCGACCGATGGTCCACTCCGGTCCGATCGAACTTCGACCTGAAAAAATGCTGAGGTAGATCGCTTCAAATCCGTTCTGCCTGGTGAACAGGAAATACGGCGCAATGCCCATCACGAAACCGAGCATGACGACGATGAGGTATATCCCCGGAGTGTTGGCCTCCGGCAGCCGAGCCAGCAGGGCAGGCACGCGCCTCGGCGTGGTCAGCGTGAGTCCCGCCGCCGCACAAACCGCGAACGCGCAGTGATAGAAGGCCGCCTTGGCAACGACCTCCTTTGTCAGCGGATAGGCCAGATCCCCAAACGGCACGCCCATCCAGTGGATAATGTAATCGTAGCAGAAGAAAACGATATAGCCGCCGAACAGCACCAGTCCCCCCAATCCGAAGCGACGCGGAAAGACGATCAACTCCCGAAGCACCAGTGCCGCGCAGACAAACGTCAGTGCGATGAGTCCGAAGTCCGTGATGGCGGGCACGCCTCCTGCGAGCCATGAAAGCCCGCATAACGCGGTCGGGAACAGAAGCAGGAGGGGAATATACCTCGACCGCGGCAGATACCAGGTATCAGTGGCCTGGATCACCGGCTCCTGGGCCGGGTAATCGAACACGGAGACGGGAGCATCCATAAGTATCCACCTGTGCTTCCAAACCTTCACCGGCGCGGCGACGACACCACTCTCGATCTATCGGCGGGCGGCCCAGCCTGTATCGCCAATTCTGTTGACGCACGGCGCGCCCGATAATCCCAAACACCTCGCTTCCGTCCGGCCGGGAAACCGCCGCTCCCGCAAGGCTGGCGGGCTGGCGGCCCAAGACCACCGCCTCAGTCCTGGCGCAAGACCTCCTGCATCGCCGTGTGCCAGCGCTCGGCCCAACAGTCGGCCGAGTACGCCCCGGCCATCACCGCACCGCGCCGGCCCATTTCCGGCAGAAGTTCCCCGGAGTCGTGCATCCAGCGCATCGCCCGCGCCAGCGGCTGAGGCCGGCCTGTCGGGACCGTCAAGCCGCTGTAGTAGCTCCTTATCAGTTCGACGGATGCGCCGCATGCCTCGGTCGCAATCGCGGGCATGCCGGCCGCGCCGGCTTCGACGATGACCTGGCCCCACGGCTCGAACAGGCTCGGCAGAATCAACACCGAGTGGTCCCGGAACACCGATTGTAGTTCCGCGGGTTGCTTGAATCCAGCGTCGGTGACTCCTTGCGCGTTCCCGAGCAAGCCGCCGATCGGTCCCTTGCCGCAACAGGTCAGCGGCCACGGGTCCGATACCCCGCTCCGATATTGCCGGTAGGCCTCGAGCATCACCGGAATCCCCTTTACCGGGACGTACCGGCCAACGAACAGGAAGCGCCTCGGCCAGCCGCGATCCCTGCCCCCGGCCTCGCGATCGCGCATCACCTGGTGAAACAGGTCGTAGTCGATTCCGTAATTTCCACGCCGGATCTTCTCCTCGGGTATGCCCAGATGTCTGGCCAGCACGAAACTCCGCTCGCCGGCCACCATGACGCGGTCGAGGCGGTTGAAGAATCTGCCCATCCTCAGCCGGCCCAGCCACTGTCGCCAGGTGTTTTGAAATGGCGTGTCGATGCCCATGACAAATCGGGCACCGGCCAGCCGCGGATCGAATGCGAGCCGGGTATATGAGCGGATGAACCAGCCGCACACTGCCACGACGTCGGGCTTCTGTGCCGCGACGATCTCTCCGACAAGGTCCGCGTTCTCGCGTTCCTGCATCGTGAGCATGCGGCATTGGAGACCGTCCATGAGCGAGGCGCCGAAGGGGGCGTTTGCGTTGTCGCCGCCGGCGAATCCCGACACCACGAACAGGTCGACGTTCGGCCGCCGCGACAACGTGCGCCAGCACGCCGCCGTGTAGCCCGCGACATCTGCCCAGCAAATCACGACTTTCATCACTGTCCGTCTGAAAAGCAAGAACCGGGTTCGCCGGACTCACCGCCGACCGGCCTCTTCGTTACTTTATCAAATCGGCCGGCAATGCACCAAACTTCATGGGGTGGTCCTGATAATCCTGGCGGCGTGCAGATGTGCTTCTGTTCGCGGGCGGCGGTGATGAGTTGGTCGATGGCGTGCTCAAATCGGCGAAATGACCTGAGTTGCCGCTGCCAGACCTCTGCCAAATCGACCGCTGCGCTCAATGCCGGTTGGTCCAGTGTCTCGGAGTAGCCTGGGACATACGTGTAGCGAGCCAGTCCGATGCAATCGCGTCAAACCACGCCCGCCGTGCCGGTGTCAATCCGGCCGGTCACGTAGTCACGCGGGTCGGTGATGTGGCCGGTCAGGGCGCTGGCAGCGGCGGTTAACGGACTAGCGAGGTACACCGCGCTCTTGGCCGAGCCCATGCGGCCGGGGAAGTTGCGGTTGGTGGTGCTGACCACGACTTCCGTACCGTTGGCTCGGCCGAAGGTGTCCTCCGGGCCGCCCAGACATGCCGAGCAGCCGGCCGGACCCATCTCGCAACCGGCCGCCGCCAGCGTGGACCAGATGCTGGTTTCGCCGTCCTTGCGGGGCATTCCCTTGAGGTTCCGGGTGAGCATGTCCTGATGCACCTCGGTCGAGCCGGGGACGATGAACGTCGGCACTTTCACCTTGCGGCCATTGAGAATATTAGCCGCGAAAATGAAGTCGGTGATCTTTCCGCCGGTGCAGGATCCGATGTAGCTGCGATCAATCTTCACGTCGCGGCAGTTGTGCGCGGTGTCCTTGTTGTCGGGCGAGTGCGGCTTGGCGACCATCGGCTCCATCTTGGCCAAGTCATATTCGTAGCTGGCGAAGTAGGCCGCGTCGCGGTCGTCGGTCACGACTTCCCAGTTCGGCCGGTTGGAGCGGGCTTTGACGTAGTTCAGCGTCTTCTCATCGACCTCGCAGACGCCGTTCTTGCCGCCGGCCTCGATGGCCATGTTGGTCAGGGTCATGCGGTCTTCGAGGTTCAGGCTGCGGATTCCTTCGCCGGCGAAGTACATCGAGCGATAGGTGGCGCCGTCGACACCAGTGGTGCCGATGACGGCCAGGATCAGATC
>JBEKVL010000688.1:0-3930 GCA_049514055.1 Tepidisphaeraceae bacterium
GAGAGCGAAATGAAGACATCGGTTTTCTCGTAGCGCTGGTTGAGCATGAACGCGGGGAAGAGAAACCCGCCCCAGGGGACAACGAGTTTGCTGTAGTCCGGGAATTGGCCGCGGTTGCGGGTGTCTTCAAACGTGACTTTGTGGTTGCCGGCGGCCTTGATGGCGTTGATGTCCCAGCCGCCGGCGGTGAGGACTTCCTCGGGGCTCTTGGGGGAATACTGGCTTTCGACGACGACGATCTGCTTGGCGCCGGCATCGACGATGGCCGCGCACAATGCCGCCAGGACGTTGGGATGGATGTGATAGGTTCGGAAGCCGGGCAGGCCGGCGAGTTCGCCGGGGCCGCCGGTGACGTTGATTTTGATGGTGACGGTCTTGTTGGCGACCAGTTTGCCGATGCCGCCGATCTGGTCGATGGCGGCGTCGAGCCTGGCGCGGACGATCTGGGGTTCGTAGGACTCGCAGCGCTGGATGGAGACGGGCGAGGTGGGAGCATCCTTGGAGCGGTCGGCCGGCTCAGCAGCCGCGGCCGCCTCTGCCGCAGCAGTGAGGCCGCCGCTCATCAGCAGCCCGGCCGTACCCAGACTGGTGGAAAGGAATTGACGCCGATTGAACCCTGTCTGCATGTCTGTCTCCTTGAAGGATCGTCTGCCTGATGTCTGACGGTTATTGTACCATGGACATGATAGAAAGGTTCAAGGGTTCGAGAATTGAAAGGTCCAAGAGGAGGGATGGAAAGCGCGAAAAAAGTTGAATTTGGGATCGGGGGATGGGGTGGAGATTGGCGTAAATGGTTTGGGTGAAAAGGGTTGTGGCTTCGATGGGGTGGGCGGGGGTGGAAGAAACCGACATAAAACCGACATAGAATCGACCGAAAACGACATGGAACCGGCATGGAATCGACGTGGTTCCAAGGCAAACTGAGTGGGAGTCGCCAGTTGGTAATTGCCAGTGGAAGGATGAATGCGGAGTGCTTGAATGTGGAACACGCGAAGGAAACTGGATGGGAGCATATTCGGTTGTCAAAGAGCAACGCGGGGGGGGTCTAACATATTTGGATTATCTTGTCAACTTGTAAATCTGTTTGATTATTTGTATTGGGATTCCGTTCTGGGAGAATGGAGGTGCCAGATGCAACGGGTGTGGGTTGTTTCTGGCAAACAGGGCGTAGTCCTGCTTTGTGGCCGGTTTGCAGGGCACACGTCCGGCCGTGCAGGAGCACGGCGTTCCCGATTACCGTTCCCGATTACGAAGATTCGTGGGCGCGCCCAGAGCAGAACCAGAACTCAATCTCGAACTGATCTTGACACCGGCGGATGGCCGATTAAACTGTATGTCTTGGCGAGATTTGGCTGAGGGACAATTTGAGCCGGGGTTATAGTGAAATGGGATCACGCCACCATGGCATGGTGGAATTTCGGGTTCGAATCCCGATAACTCCATTCCCGAGGGACTCGCAGTTGTGCGAGTCCTTTTTTCGTTGGTGGGAAGGGCACGGGATCGTCTATTGTTATGAAGGAAGCCGAAGTTCATGGAGCAAGGCACGGCGGACCTGGTAATCGAGGCCCGGCGAGGATCACACGAGGCGTTTGCCGAACTGATCCGCCGTTACGAGCGCGCCGCCCTCGGCGTGGCCTATGCCATCACCCGCGATGCGCATGCGGCGGGTGACGTTGTGCAGGAAGCGTTTTTGAAGGCGTGGCGGTCGTTGTCGGGTCTGGAGTCGGCCGGGCGGTTTGAACCGTGGCTGGTCGGCATCGTCCGCAACAAGGCCACCGATCATTACCGGTCGGCCAGGCGGCGCGACCGGCAACAGGGCGGCGAATTGCCGGAAATATCGGCCGATGCGGATCCATCCGATCCATTGCGCCGGCAGGAGACGCGACGGTTGCTGGCGGATGCGCTGGCCGGGCTGGATGAGACATCGCGGATGATCGTGTCGCTGCGATATTACGAGGGGCTCGGCGGGCGCGAGATCGGCGAGATGCTGAACATGAGTGTCGCGGCCGTGGAAATGCGGTTGTCGCGTGCGCGGCGGGAACTGAAGGAGATGCTGGAAGGATCGGATGTGAATCCGGCCGTGGGCATTTGACGCGTGACGGCGTGATGACTGGACGACAGACAGGAATGTCTGTCCTACTGGAACGACAGACAGGAATGTCTGTCCTACTGGGATCGCAAATATGCCACGATTGAGTGACGAACAACTCGACGCACTCCTGGGCGAACACTTCGGCTGGGAACTGGCGGCGCAGGAAGGCCGGACGGTTGGGCATTTCCTGAAGATGGCGAGCCCACGGTCGCGTGGCTGGCGGCCGGTGGTGCGCTGGTCGGCGGGCATAGCGGCCGGGGCGCTGGCGGCGTGTATCGCGATAGTGGTCATGCATGGCCGGATCGGCGAGTGGTTTGGCGGGCGGCCGGGGATGCAGGCGACTTCGCAGCCGGCGACGATCGTCGCTCCGCCGGTTACCGTATCGGTAAACACGCCTCTTCGTCGTGAACAGACGGTTGAATGGAGCACGCTTGACGAGGGCGCCGTAGCGGGCGTCGACGGGGGGCCCCTGCGCCAACTGCGGCGCGTGGAATTGCAGCGCGTTCGGCTGATCGACGCCAAGGGGAAGACGGTATTTGAGACGACGATTCCAAGAGAACGGGTCATGCTGATTCAGGCCAGGACCTACTGAGTACGTTTGAAGGAGACTGCCATGAGAAAGCTTGTTCTTGCCGGTTCGCTGCTGTTTGCGGGCGCTGCGTTCGCTCAAGACGATCCGGCTGCCAAACCGGAGACCACGACGGTGCGCGTTGGGGGCCAGGCACAGGTAATGGATATGGATGTGGGAAATGGCCAGGTTCGCATCGTTCGCCGGGGTGTTGCGGGCCAGCCGGCGAAGCTCGAGAAAGCCATGTGGCTGGGTGTTGCCTGCTCAACGCTGCCGCCGGACGCCCGCAAGAAGCTGGATCTGCCCCGCGGGATGGGCCTCCGGGTCGTGCATGTTGAGCCCGACAGCCCGGCCCAGCACGCGGGCGTGGCGGTGCAGGACGTGCTGCTGCGCATCAATGACCAGCAACTCTTCAACGAGGCCCAGTTGCGTGCACTGATCCGCACGTTCAAGGTCGATGACGAGGTCAAGCTCAACATCGTCCGCGGCGACGAGCCGATGTCGATCACGGCCAAACTCGCCGAACGGGAGATGGCGGTTCTCGACGACATGCTGATGCCCATGGGCGGCGGAATGCTCGAACTGCCCGGGTTTCCCGGGGTGTCGGGCGCCATCGCCATTGGCGGGGCCGGGGCGAATGTCGAGAACATGACACGAATCGACGCCGACGGCGTGCAGGTTCAGATCACGTATGACGGGAAGGTGAGACATTTGAAGGCAACCGGGTCGGACGGCAAGCTGCTCTTTGACGGCCCGATCAATACGGAAGAGCAGCGTAAGGCGGTTCCGCCAGATCTGCTGAAACGAGTCGGCGAGTTGCCGGGCCAGATCGCGGTCCTAGACGTCAACGTCGCGCCGATCCCGGGCATGCCCGGTGACCGGTTGGTGTTTCTCAACGGCATGGGCGAGCAGAAGATCGACTGGGCGGACGGCGATGTGGACCTCACGCTGACGATCAAGCGCAACGGTAAAGACGTTACGACTCATCTGCTGGTGAAGGATGACACGGGCAAGAAACTGTTCGACGGCCCGGTGGACACGCGCGAGCAGCGGGGCGAGGTGCCGGTGAACCTGCAGGACAAGCTGATCCAGGCGCTGCTGAAGAATTTTCAGGAGGCAGGCGGCACGCTCAAGCCGATGCGGATTCGGCTGGAGGGGCAGCCTGGCGAGCAGAAGTAGACGGTGATTAGCAGACAGGCTCGCCGACCCCGCCGCACCACCGCCGGGCGGCTCGGCGACCCGGCCCTATCAACGATTCGCTACTTCTTCG
>JBEKVL010000689.1:0-3929 GCA_049514055.1 Tepidisphaeraceae bacterium
GCGACATCGACTGGCGGGCCACCGCCCGACTCAGCCGCCCCATCGTCCGCGAATACCGCGACGAATACTTCCTCCGCGTCGCCGTCATCCTCGACACCCATATCCCGAAAAAGTCCGCACCAGCTATGCGCGAGAGTTTCGAGCACGCGGTGTCGCTCTCGGCCGCTATTTCCGACTATATGGCGCGCCAGGAATATCTCGTCGATATTTTTGCGGCCGGGCCGAATCTCTACCACCTGACGGCCGGCCGGAGCCTGGCTTACCTCGACCAGATCCTCGACATCCTCGCCTGCGTGGAGGAGAACCCGCAGGAACCATTCGCGGTGATCGAACCCGAGATCATGGAGAATCTCGCGCGGATCACCACCGTCATCTGCGTTTTCCTCGACTGGAACGAAGCCCGCCGGGCTTTCGTCCACCGCCTGGCGCAGAACGGCGCCGGCGTGAAGGTGGTCATCGTGCGCGACGGCGCCTGTACGCTCAGCCCGCTGGCCGACAGCGACGTCATCGGGCAGATCCCGGTGCTCTCCAACGCCGACGTGCAGCGCGGCATCGAGGAACTGTGATGGCCACCTCTGCCAACAAAGTGCCGCCATTGCCCTCACTGGCGGAACGGGTGCCGCCGGTGTCCTCACCGGCGGAATCCCGCAGCGCGCCTGCGCACAGCCCGACCGCCTTGCCGCCCGCGCCCCCACGTCTTTCCCCCGCCGCCGCGGCCGCCGCCATCGTCGCCATCGGCGCGCTGCTGATCGTCGCCCCCCAACAGATCGGCCTGATCGTCGTCGCGGGCCTGCTCATCGCCTCGCACATGTTCAACCGCCGGCTGCCGAACATGCCACTGCTTGTCTGGACGCTGCGCTTTGTCCTGTTCGTTCCCCTCATCCTCACCAGCGGCATCGAATACCGCGGCCTGCGCCGGGCTTTCCTCGAACTGCAATACACCAACCTCTTCGGCTACCTGTGCGCCGTCGAACTGGCCATCCAATACTGGCAACATTGCGACCGCGTCCCGCCGCGCGGCGAGGTGCTGGTCCTGTCCGGCCTGATCTTCGCCACCGCCACCAACACGCCCGACCGCACCTGGATCCAGTGGCTTACGCCGCTCTTCATGTTGCTCTCGCTGCGGTCGATGCGCGATTTCCGCTCGCGCCGGCCCGCCAGTGAACGTCGCGACATCCGCTGGTCCGTGCCCTGCGTGCGTCTGGCCGCGGTGGGTTGCTCCTTCGCCATCGCCATCGGCGGCATCGCCGGCTTCCAGTATTTCGGGTATCTCCTGGACCATATCACCCTTGGACCGCTCATCAGCAAGGCCCCGGACTCCAACAGCGCCGGCGTCTCCACCGAGCCGTTCCTCGGATCCAGCAGCGACGTGGCCGGCTCACCGCTCCGCGTCATGCGCATCAACGGCGTTGCCGGCGAGGCACATCTTCGTGGGCTTGCCTTCGACACCTACTCCAACAACCGCTGGAGCCCGATCTACGACCAGATCGACTTCGTCCCGGCCACCCGCGTCGATCTGAACGCCACCGCTCCTGGGAAACGCCTCGTCTTCACCCGTTGGGTCGACAACCTCGGCCTGCTTTACCTGCCGCTGAACTCCGCCGGTGTCGTCCCGGTCACCACGGCCCAGGCCACCTGGGATCCACAAACCCGCAGCACGCGCGCCGGCCTGCGCTCCGATCCGGAGTACGTTTACGAGACCATCGTTCCCACGAGCCCCGAGTACCAGGGCCCCCTATGCCCACAGATAACTACTTACCAGCGCCGACGGTGCCTGGATGTGCCGTCCGACATCGACCGCCGCGTCGTCGAACTGGCCCGCCGGCTGGTCGAGGGCGCCAGCGATCCGGCCAGGAAGGCGGCCATCATCACCCACTTCGTCAGCAGCAACAACGCCTACAGCCTCAAGATCAACCCGCCCATGGGCGACCACATCTCCGACTTCATCCTCAGCAAGCGCCCCGGCCACTGCCAATACTTTGCCTCGTCGGCCGTCATGATGCTGCGCGCCGTTGGCATTCCCGCCCGCTACGTCGCCGGCTACTACGCCCACGAACCCGACGGCAGACAGTCGATCGTCGTCCGTGCCCGCGACGCCCACGCCTGGGCCGAGGCCTGGATCGACGGCACCGGCTGGATCACCATCGACGCCACCCCGCCGGCCGGCCTGCCCACACAGGCATTTCCGCCGGTCGGCTTCTGGCGCAAGACCTGGGAGTGGATCGTCGATGCGGCCGCCAACGTTGCCGACTCGCTCGGGCGCCTCACCGTCAGCAACTTCCTTACCGGCGTCGCCGTGCTGGTCGGCATCATCATTCTCATCCAGTGGGTTCGCATCCTGCTCAAGCGGAGGCGTCGCGGCCCTCAACCCGACTCCGATGCCTACGCCTGCCCCAACGCCGACCTCGCCTCCCTCGCCGCCGCCTTTGAGGGGCTCCTCAAGCGTCACGACATCCCCTGCGCCCCGAGCCTGACCTGGACCCGGCACATGGCGTCGCTTCCCCAGCCCCCCACCACCATCGACAACCTCCGCCTCTTTGTGGATAAATACACGCAAGCAAGGTTCCGTCAGCCGAACGATCCGGTCACGATCGACGAACTCCGGCAATTGCTGGCCAGGCTTGACACCCCGCCAGTAGGACAGACATTCCTGTCTGTCTCCGAACAGTAGGACAGACATTCTTGTCTGTCAGGATTGATACGACAGACATTCCTGTCTGTCTCTTCGTGAATACGAAAGGATGCGCCCGTGACTCTCCAGCCCGCAGCCACCCTCCCCACCAACGGCGAGTTCGCGCAAAGCGTACAGAGGATCGAGAAGAACCTCGCCAGCGTCATCAGGGGCAAGGACCCCGGCATTCGCCTGCTGCTCACCGCCATGCTGGCCGGCGGGCACGTATTGCTCGAAGACGTCCCCGGCACCGGCAAGACGACGCTCGCCAAGAGCCTCGCCCGCAGCATCGACGGCATCTTCCGCCGCGTGCAGTTCACCCCCGACCTGCTGCCGGCCGACATCACCGGCTCCAGTTTCTACAACCCCACAGATGGCAACTTCATGTTCCGCGAAGGCCCGGTCTTCACCAACGTGCTGCTGGCCGACGAGATCAACCGCACCTCCCCGCGCACCCAGTCGGCCCTGCTCGAGGTGATGAGCGAGAACCAGGTGACGATCGAGGGCAAGCGCCGCGACCTGCCCCAGCCGTTCTTCGTCATCGCCACGCAGAATCCCGTTGAGTTCCACGGCACTTATCCCCTGCCCGAAGCGCAGCTCGACCGTTTCGCGGTGCGCATCACCCTCGGCTATCCCGACCGCGCCAGCGAGATCGAGGTGCTTTTCAGCCAGAACGACCACCACCCATTCGACAACCTCACGCCGGTGATCTCCGGAGCCGAGGTCCTCTCGCTTCAGACCCGGGTGAAGACCGTGAAAGTCGACCCGGCCATCGCCGACTACATCGTCCGTATCGTCGAATCCACCCGCACCGATCCCCGCCTGCGCCTCGGCCTGTCCCCGCGCGGCTCGCTCGCCCTCTACCGCATGTCCCAGGCCAGCGCCTGCATCCTCGGCCGCGACTACATCACCCCCGACGACGTCCGCACCCTGGCCGTCCCCGTCCTGGCCCACCGCATCGCTCTGGACACCAAGGCCAAGTACGGCGGCATCAAGAATGACCACATCATCGAGGAGGCGCTACAGAAGATCCCCGTGCCGAGGTAACGCTCGCTGGTGATTGGCGTGCGCCTCGCTTCATGACTTTCAATCGCAGGCAAGCAGTTATCGGGCATTCGCCTATACTCTCTCCGGAGAAGCACCATGCCACCAATCACCCGCTGCGGCTGGGCCACCATCGAACTGGCCATCGCCTATCACGACGCCGAGTGGGGCGTGCCGCTGCACGATGACCGGCGGCATTATGAGTTCCTGGTGC
>JBEKVL010000690.1:0-3921 GCA_049514055.1 Tepidisphaeraceae bacterium
GTCCCCTCAAGCTCGACACTGAGGCCGAGCTTTTTCGCCACCAGGGCAAGGGTTGCCTGACGCACATGTGGTTCGGCGGGGGCTGGAAGGACTGCGGCAAGACCCGCATCCGCATCTATGTGGACGGCGAGGATAAGCCCTCGATCGACATGCAGCTCTTCCTGGGCCACGGCATTGGCTTTGAGGACGACAGCATGGCCCCGTGGGGTACGGCCCGCATAGGCAAGATCGGCACGGGAACCAGCGTGTACAACACCTACCGCATTCCCTTCGGCACGAGCATCCGGGTGACGGCCCAGCGAGCGCCGACCGCCCCCGACGCTCCGGAGTTCTGGTGGATCATCCGCGGAACAGAGAACCTGCCGGTGACGCTGGGCGGCGTGAAACTGCCCGACGCGGCGCGGCTCAAGCTCTACAAGCTGGAGGACCACACCGCCAAGCCAATCGAGGAATTCAGCCTCTGCGACGTCAAAGGCTCGGGCGCGCTGTACCAGGTGACCATGCAGGGCAAGGGATTGCGCAAGAGCGAGAAGGACCAGTGGAAGGATCTGAGCTTCATGGAAGCCTGCATGCGGGCCTACATCGGCGGAGCGAAAGAGCCGCTGATGCTCTCTTCCGGGCTGGAGGACTATTTCCTGGGCACCTACTACTTTAACCGCGGCCGATATGCCAACGCCGTAGCGGGACTGACGCACTTCGACCCCAAGGAGAACGAGTTCTCGGCGTATCGCTTCCACGAGGACGACCCGGTGTTCTTCCAGGACGGCCTGCGCCTAACGTGCCGCTGTGGCGAAAAGATCGGCGACAAGGTCTTCCACGATCCGCCCCCGGCGCGGTACACCACCTACGTCTGGCTGTATCAGTGGTAACTGGAGATGTTTTGATGACCCATCTTGGTTTACGCTAGTTTATTCGTGGATGTTGCGCGCTGGCTATCCTTCTCACGCAGGGCGCTGTCGTCCAGGCGGCCGGCCCCGCAAGCACTACGGTGCAGGCGGACAAGCCCGGCACGAAAATCGGGCCGCTCTTCTACGGCCTGATGACCGAGGATATCAAGAGCCCGGGCGCGGTCACGATCGGCTATGCATTTCTCCAGTCGGGCCTACGGGGCCACCACGAGAGGCTTCCGCTCAAGAAGGGGCTGGTCGAAGCAATCAAGGGCATGAACCCGCGGGTCATCCGCGAGAAGCCCTACTTGTATGTCGACGGTTCGAGCGAGTATTGCGTCCTCGTCCCGGCGCTACAAATCAACACCCGGGGCGTAACATGGGCCCACAGCCCCACGCCGGGCGCATCCATTCCGATCGATCAGTTCTCCATCGCGCAGCCGCAGACGGCCACAGCCAAGAGTATCAACGCGGCGCTTGTGTTACCTGAGTTTGAACTCCGTCAAAAATCCTATCAGTAAAGTCGTACATTAACTTCAGGGGTCGGAATCATGATCCGAGTTCGCCGCTCTGGCCCCGGTTGCGGGCGAATCGCGTTCGGAAATCTGATCAAACCAAGAAAGTGCGACCATTCTCTGAGTAGGGGCGCCCATTTTCCGCCGGACTGGCCGAACCCTCGGCCACTTGCGTAGACCGCTTCGGTTTGTGGCGGCCTTGTGGCGATCCGCACGATGGCGGTGCCCTCGCACGTTCCCATTTGAAACTGGGCAGCTACTACAACCGCCTTATCAACGGAAGGAAACCTGCCGTGAAATTCACGGTCGGCTTGATCCGCATCTACTTGCGAAGGACGCAACCAATGGTGGCGGTGCCCACGACCATGACGATCCTTGCCGGCCGACATGAGCGGGCCGGAAATGGCATGCTCGTCGAAGTTGAGTCGCCTCGGCCCTGCTCACGGCCGAGGAGGCCAACCGTCTTTCCGGCACCCATATGGAACATCGGGAGGGCCGTCATGTTCATGATAAAGCAGAATGTAACGCGGCTCGGAATCTTGCAGGCTGAAAGGCTGCTGGCGTCCGGAACTGCCATTCAAGAGCGAATGGAGGGATCGCATGCAGAGTGACGCCCCCCAACCCCTTGCCGTTGACGCCGACGGATTCGCACAACTGGCCAACATTTCCCGGGCCATGGTCCACAAGCTGAATGCCAGCGGGCGCTGCCCGGCTCCCGTGCGGATCGGGAGATTGTGCCGATGGAGGGTATCAGACATTTCCGCCTGGCTTGAACAAGGCTGCCCGCCGCGTGACACGGCGAAGGCGGCGAAGTGGGCGAAGGCAAAGTCCGCCGAATTGGCCCGGATCAGTTCTGAGGTGATGCGGTGAGAACTCAGACCGAGGTAACGCGGGAGAAGACTGTCGAGGCAGGCGAGCGTGACAGCGGCAGCTGCCAAAGGTACGGTGAGAGCCTATGGCCAAGACGACGAAGGGCACCGTTGAGCAACTGCGGCAGGCGATCCGGCAAGCCGAACAGCGAGGCATGAGCCGCTACGCCATCGCAAAGGAGGCAGGCATTCGCTTGCCCATGCTGATACGGATCGCGAATGGCGCGAATATCCCGCGCCTCGACACGGCAGAGAAGATTGTCCGCGCCCTCGGTGGACGGTTGACGGTGATAACTCAATAGATACTATGATGTGTGGGTGGGGACGACAGGTGAACAAGCGAAAGACAGGTAAAGCATGAAATCGAACAAGACCACATACAAGATCGAGAAGGGCTTGCGGCTGTTCAAGACGACCTACAAGGACAAGAAAGGCGCCAAGCACCTGTCGGGCAACTGGTGGATCGAGTTTCGCGACCACGATCGGCAGACCCGGCGGATGCCCGCGTTCACCGATCAACAGCAATCCATCGACTTGGCCAAGCGCCTCAAGCGGCTGGTGGCGTGGAAGATTTCCAACACCCACCCCGACCCGGACACCGAGCGATGGATTGAGACGATGCCCGCGGACATGCGGGAGATTCTCAGCCGGTGGGGCATCCTCGACGGCCGCCGCATGGCCGCCGGCAAACCGCTGGCTGAGCATATCGACAACTGGAAGGCGGCGCTGCTGGCTAAGGGAAACACCGTCCGTCATGCCGAACTTGTCACGGGCCGGGTCCGGGCGGCATTCAAGGGCACGGGCTTCATGTTCTGGAGCGACATCACAGCAACGGGACTCGCCCAATGGTTGGCCGATGAGCGGGCTGACTGGACCAAGGCCGACGGTAACACCGCCCGCGGCATAGGCGCCCAGACAAGTAACTTCTATCTGCAAGCCTGCAAGTCATTCTGCAAGTGGGTGGTCCGCAACCGGATGGCCAGCTCGAGCCCGGTCGACTACCTCGAAGGGCTCAACGTCAAGACTGATCGGCGGCAGGATCGGCGGGCGCTGTCGGCCGAGGAGTTGCAGCGGCTTATCGACGCCGCCAAGGCCGGCCCAGAGCTTCACGGCATGACCGGCGCCGAGCGCGCCGTGGTGTATCAACTGGCCGCGGAAACCGGCTTCCGCGCCGGCGAGATTCGGAGCCTGTTGCGCTTGAACTTCAAACTGGACGGCGACAAACCTGTCGTGACGATCAAGGCCGGCTATGCCAAGGGCCGGCGAGAGGACACGCTGCCACTGCGGCCGGCGACGGCGGCACTGCTCAAAGCGCATCTGGCCGGCAAGATGCCACTGGCACTGGCGTTCAACGTGCCGATCCGGCAGCGAGTCGCCGAGATATTCAGGACGGATCTTGCCGCCGCCCGTCAGACGTGGCTGGCGGGTTTCCAGAACGCCCAGGAGCGCGACAAGGCGGCCGAGGGCACATTCCTCGCCTACCGCGACGGCGACGACCACAAGGCCGATTTCCACGCCCTGCGACACACGTTCATCAGCAACCTCGTCGCCGGCGGCGTTCACCCCAAGACCGCCCAGCGCCTCGCCCGGCACTCGGTTATCACATTGACCATGGACCGCTACTGCCACGCCCTCCACGGCACCGACCTG
>JBEKVL010000691.1:0-3915 GCA_049514055.1 Tepidisphaeraceae bacterium
CCCCGTTTTTGGCCTCGCGCGCCGCCGTAATGAGAGCCTGGCCGGCTTTCAATTCGGGGCGCGAGTTCAGGGCTTGTTGCACCAACGAGTCCAAGGCCGCATTGCTCGGAAAAAGCAGCAGCGGCGCCAGGTCCTCGTCATGCGGAACCAAATCCACCGTTGAGTCCAGATGCAGAATCCGGGCCAGATTGACCGCCGCGACGCGTTGCTGTTCGAGCGTTTGCCGCAACGAGATTTGGTAGCTTTCAGTCTGCGTTTGCACACGGAGTTCGTCCCCTTTGAACGCGATGCCGGCGCCGACGGCCTGGTGCAACTCTTGCTGGTAGTCCCGCGAAATGCTCACCGCCTCTTTGATCACGTCGGCCAGGGCCTTCGCTTTCACCAACTCAAAATAGGCCTGGGCCGCGCTCAACGCCGCGTCCTCCCGTTGCGCTTCCAAAGATTGATCCGACGCCTTGACCAGTTGCTTGGCCGCAAGCGTCTGGTAAATGGCGTCGCCCAGAACCACCTGGGCCGCGACCGTGCCGCCGGGGGCGTAGGATTGGAAATGAGTGTCCGAAACTGTTCCCGCGGGCACCGCTTGAGCCATGCCATCCCGCTGGTGGTACGTGATGCCCGGAGTGAGCGTCGGGATGAATTGCTCCAGCGCGGATTGGCGGTTGGCGGCCGCTTCGTTCAGAGCCTCACGGGCGATTTGAACGTCAAGATTGCGGGCGCCGGCCAGACGCAGCACGGTCGGCAGATCGATGGGGCTGCTGGTGATGTTGGTGGTTTGCGCGCGCGCGACACACGCGCAGAGCGTGAGGGCGCTGATCGCGGTAATCGAAATCCTCATTTCGCCTCCACTGGATTGACCGGCTGGCCGTCGTTGAGCGTCTGTCTGCCAACCAAAATCACCGGCTGGCCAAGCTTCACGCCATCGGTGATTTCAACATTCACGCCGTCGTTAAAACCAGTCCGAACCGGAGTTTTTTTGGCCTTGCCATCGGCCACCGTGAATACGGACGTGCCTGCTTTTTCGACTAATAGCGCTTGCACCGGCAGAAGCAGCGCATCCGGCTTGCGTTCAACCTCCAGTTGCACGCTGGCATACATGCCGGGCCGCAGAGCGCCGGTTGGGTTGGGCATTTCTATTTCCGTCAGCATGGTCTTGGTCGCCTCGTCCAGCGCGTTGGCGAAACGGGTCACCGAACCGTTGAAACTCTTTCCGGGCAGTTCCTCCACTAGGGCCTTCGCCGGCACGCCGTTCGTGATGAACGCCACTTCCGGTTCGGGCACGAACACCTGGATGCGCAGGCGGCTGAAATCCATCAATGTCACCACGGCGGCGCTTTGCGCGGGCGGGCCGGACGTGGCGGCGGGAATGAACGCGCCGGGGTCCACGTATCGCGCCGTGACCACGCCGGCAAACGGCGCCACCAGCCGGGCGTAACGCAGCAGGGTCCGGGTCCGCTGGAGTTTGGCCTGCGCGACTTCCCAGGCGCCGCGCAACTCGTCCACGGTTTGCGGCACGACCAGGTCCGGCGCCTTTTGCCGGGCTTCGGCCATGCGCTCGTAATTGGTGTGGGCCACTTCCGTCTCGGCTTTGTATTGAATCTCGTCGGCCAGCAATTCCGGCACTTCGATCTCGCCGAGCAACTGCCCCGCCTGGACCGCGTCGCCCTTATCCACCGCCAGCGTTTTCAAATAGCCGGGCACTTTGGCGCAAATCGTGGCGGCCTGATACGCCAGGACGCGGAAGGTGGGCAGGGTGATGCTGCGGGCAATTTCACCGCGCTTGGGAAGGACAGTTTGGACGGTCACCGGTGACGGTGCTTGCGAGGGGGCTTCGGGTTTGGATGGCCCGCAACCGCAGAGGGCGGCAACTCCTACGATGCTGAACAAGATCGTGAAGAAACAAGAGATTTTGGCTTGCATAAGTCTTGGCATGGATTGGCTTCTAACCGGTCTTCATCGCCGGATTTTGAACATCATCCGGGTGGAGTGACGCTGAACGCCGGCGCGCACGGCTTTGGACGAGCGTAAATATCGCCGGCAGCACCAAGAGCGTGGCCAACGTGGCAGCCGCCAATCCACCAACCACCGCCCGGCCCAGAGGCGCCGTTTGCTCGCCGCCTTCACCCAATCCCAAGGCCATCGGCGCCATGCCGGCGATCATGGCCGCGCTGGTCATGAGAATGGGCCGCAAACGGCTGCGCGCCCCTTCCACGGCGGCATCGGACGCGGTTGCCCCCGCCAGCCGGCTGCGTTCGGCAAAGGTGACCAGCAGGATGGCATTGGCCACCGCCACCCCAACGGCCATGATGGCGCCCATGAACGACTGGATGTTGAGCGTCGTTCCCGTCAGCCACAGCATCAGGACCACCCCGGCGATGACGGCCGGCGTCGTGGAGACAACCAGGAACGATAGTTTCAGGGATTGGAAATTGGCCGCCAGCAGCAGGAAGATCACCACCACCGCCAGCAGCAAGCCGCTCCTCAGCCCGTCCAACATTTGTTGGAGCGGGACGCTCTGGCCGCGAACCGTGAGCGTTATGCCGGGCGGCGGCTGCCCCAGCGCGTTGAGCGCGGCCCTCACTTGTTGGGCCACGCTGCCCAGATCCGCGCCCGATATGTTCGCCGTGACGGTCACCATCCGCTGCATATTGTAGCGTTCGTATTGGCCAACAGCGGCGCCTTCTGTCACGCTGGCGACATTGCGGAGCAGCAGACTCTGGCCACCGTGGTTCATCACCGGGACGTTCTTCGCCTGCTCCAGCGAGTCCATCCGCGCCTGCGGCACCTGCACTTGAACCTGGTAGGCCACGCCGCTGTTCGGGTCGGCCCAATAGTTGGGCACGACAAACCGGCTGGACGAAGTCGCCGTCACCAGCGCGCGCGACACATCGGCCATCGTTACGCCCATCACCCCGGCCTTCTCGCGATCCACCTTCACCTCCACGGTGGGATAATCCAGCGCCTGGCCAAACTGGAGGTCGCGCAAGGAGGAAATTCGTTGCAGCGCTTCTTTGACCTTTTCGGCGAAAGCCCGGTCGGCGGCCAGGTTTTGGCCGCTGATCGCTATCTCGATCGGCGTGGCGGAACCGAGGCTCATCACCCGGCTCACAATATCACCCGGCTCGAACGAAAAACTGACGCCGGGCATCTTTTCGGCAAAGACTTTTCGCAGCCGCTCCTTCAGCGCTTCAATTCGGACCGCCGTGCCGGCTTTCAACTGCACCTGCAGCACGCCCTCTTCCGGGCCGCCATTCCAGAGATAGATGAAGTTGATGGGATACGGAGAACCATGGACGCCGAGGAAACCCAGCGTAATCTGGACGTTTTGCGGGCCGGCCTCCTGCTTGATGAGATCCAGCGCCTGCAGGGCAATGGCTTCCGTGCCGCCAATCTGCGTGCCGGTTGGCCCCCGCAGCCGCAGTTGGATTTGACCGGCATCCACTTTGGGAAAAATTTCCGTGCCCAGCCGCCGGCCCGCAAACCAAACCACCAGCGCGGCCGACACCAGATAGACGCCCGCCACGACCCAACGCGCGGCAACCAGCTTGTGCGCCAGGGCGGCGTATCGCCCTTGAAATCGCGCGAGACGGCTCTCCGCCGCCGTGTGGCCGGTGGCCGCAATTTCGTGCCCGCGCAGAACCCAAACCGACAGGATGGGCACCAGCGTGCTCGACAACAGATACGACGTTACCATGGCGAAGCCGACCGCCAGCGACAACGGGAGGAACATCGCCTTGGCGGCGCCCACCATGAAGAGCGTCGGACTGAAGATCGCCAGGATACAAAGCATCGCCAGCAAGCGCGGCGCCGTCGTTTCGCTCGTGGCATCCAGGGCCGCGCGGCCTACAGTCCGGCCGCGCATCAGATGCGTATGGATGTTTTCGATGCTGACGGTCGCCTCGTCCACCAGGATGCCAA
>JBEKVL010000692.1:0-3896 GCA_049514055.1 Tepidisphaeraceae bacterium
CTGTAGTTTCACAAAGTAGACACCGGCCGGAGCCATGCCGTTCCAGTGAGCATAGTAGACTCCGGGGCCACGCGGACCGTCGGCCAGGTTCTTCACAAGGCTGCCGGCCACGTCGTATATCCGAACGCGCGTGTTAGCTGCCATGGTCAGGTTGTAGGCGATAGTCAACCCGGCCCGGGTCGGGTTGGGGTACGCGCGCAGGAAGGGCTGCGAGATGTTGAACTGTTCCGCGGCCATCACGCCTTCGCGGTCCGGACGGGGTTGGACGTCCGCAAGGAATACGGTGTCGGTCGAGGGTTTGTACTGCCAGAATTCGTAAGTGCCGGAACCCTTGAGGCAGAAGATGGTCGAGTCGGCGACCGACATGGCGGAACCGCCCTTGGGCTTGACCTTGTGGCCTGTGAGCGTAGTCGGAATGTCGGTGATACGAATCCAACTGTCCTGCGTGGCACCGAAGCGATACCTCCAGAACTCCTTCGTATTGCCCCCTTTCAATACGTACAGGGCGTTGTTGAAGTAGGTCATTGAGGCGCCGGCTTTGGCGACGCGGAAGGTCCCGCGCATGAAGGTCTCCGGGTGGTCGAGGGGCGTGAACTGCGTGTCGCCCAGAACGTCGTACGAGTAGAACTCGTTTGAGCGGGAAGCTTTCATCACGAACAGAAGGCTGTCCCCGTCGTATACCATGTCCGAGCCGACCTTGCACCTGATGTAGTTTATCCCGTCCGGGACCGAAACCACGAACCGGTGGCGGTCTGTGACGTAGTTCCAACTGTCGCTGGCGATGTCGTAGCGCCAGAAGAAGTTCGTGCCGTGGCCCGGTATGCAGTAGATGCTACCCTGCGGGCCGGCGCCGCCCGGCACGTAGGCTATGGCCGCGCCCTTTCTCGGCGTTCGGTAGTCGTGCTGGTAAATTGAGTCGCGGTTGACGATAACCAGCTTCTTCAGTATCCACGAGTCGGTGGCTATGTCGTAGCGGTAGAAGTCCGCCCGGCCGCCTCCCTTTATCGCCCAGATGGAGCCCATTCCGCCGAGGTCGGGGTCGAAGGTGAGGTCGCAGCCGTCGCGCGGCTTTGACCCGGAGGGCGCCAGCGGCATCGGGCTCAGGGTGTCCCAGGTGTCGCGGGCGACGTCGTATCTCCAGAATTCGGAGGTATTGCTGCCCTTGATAGCGTAAAGGCAGCGGGTCGTCGGCGCATAGCAGAGGCCCGCGTTCTTGACCTTGCGCCGGCGCCAGTTGGCCGGTATGTCGCGTCGCTGAACCCACGGTGAAACCGTGAAGACAGCACTGGCCAAGTCGTTGCGGCTGTTGGTGTCACCGGCCATGTTCACGCGGCAGGAGCAGGCGTAGGAACCGATGACCGCGTTCCACGGTGCAAAGGAGACGAGCAAGCTGTCGCCCGGCAGCAGGGACGGAATCACGGTGTCGCCGTAGAGTGCGCTGCCGATGTAGAACCGGACCCTGATTGAGTCGTCGATAGTGCCGTAGTTCTGAATCTCCGCCTGCAGTGGGACCCAGCCCGGGAACTCGTAATCGTGAGGGCTGACGATGCGAAGGGCCGCGGCGTCGCGGAACTGCTTGAACAGCATGATGGCGCGCCCGGATGCGAGACGGTTGCCCGGGTCGTTGACCGCGGAGGACATCGGCGCGAGGGCGTAGAGGTAGTCGAGCCCGTCGGTGCCGCCCCGGTTCTCAAGCCCGATGCACGCCCGGCGTCCGTTGTTGAAGTTCAGGTCGCCGCAGTCCACGTCGTTGTACTGCAGGGTGATAATGCCGTTCTCATGAATGATGGCTTCGAACGTGATGCCGTTTGAAGTGTCGGTCCCGACGCGGTTGAAGTCCTGGAAGATGAGCAGGAAGTAGCGATTGGGTGCTTCGCCCGCGCTCTTGTAGAACACCTTTCCGTGACCGAAAGGTGACCCCTGAGCAAGGTCGTCCCAGTACGGGTAGACAGCGTTGTTGGGCGTATGCGTGTTGGGCAGTTTCGCCGGCATTGATTCGTCGCCGCCGGGACCGGCTGAGCCCATGGCGAACCAGCCGTTGGCCGAAATATAGACGTAGTTGTACGTACTGTCGTAGAACGGGAAGTTGAAGTAGGTCGGGATGTTGATCTGCCCGCTGGTGCCCAGTCCGCTGAAGACGTTGCAGCCGGTCGTGTCCATCCAGGAGAAAGTGGGCCCGCCGGTCGTGTCCGAGTCAATCCAGGCGTAGCCCAGCGCAGAGACGCCGCTGTGCGCGCCCTTGATGACGTCCACGGTGAAACGTGCATCGTTGTTGTCCGGGATGCTGTCAACGGCGTCGGTGCGCACGATTACCGAGCAGCGCTCGGCCAGTGTCGGCACCCAGGGGTTGTTGAAGACGAGGAGCGTGTCGGTGCCCGGGTCGATTTGCGCGACCGGCATCTGGTCTGCATAGTAGACTGTCCCGGTGCTGCCCATGATGGTGCAGACGACCGCGAAGTCGGTCACCGGGTTCAGGCCGTCATTTTCGATAAGGCACGACGGCCGCACTGGGGCATCGAACGGACGCTGGATGAAGTCATATTCAGGCTGGTCAACGTAGAGCGTGCGGACATCGTAATCGGGCGTGGGGACCACGGCGAAGTTGAAAACCGGGCGCAGCATGAAATCGCCGGCTGCCGTCGAGTCGACCTTGAACGAGCCATTCCGGTACTGCCACCATGTGGCGCTCGGGTTGCGGCCGTCCGAGTCGAGGCCGATCATCGGGCACTCAGGCGGCTCGCCGACCTGCATGTAGAACACGTAGAAACGACCCATCGGGGCCAGAAGTTTCATTCCGCTGTCCGCCATGTAGATGCTCTGCCAGCCGGAATCGCCGGGCGGGGCATTCAGAACCGGGGATTTGTAGTATAGCTTGCCGGGCACGCCTGATCCCGTGTCGGTGTATACCGCAATCTGGTAGCGGCAGAACGCGGGGTTGGTCGGGGTCTTCAGGAAGACTTTCACCGACTCGAGGTAGACCGGGGACGTATCGGCGTCGAACATGGCGCCCCAGCCGTAGTGGCCCACCGGCCACGTGTCGAACGAGCCGACGACGCCATTGTCCCACTTTTCTCCCCGCAGGGTTGTGGCCGCAAACGCCTTGAGCAGAGTGTCGTTGGCGCGATTGTCGTCCGAATCGGCCGCGCACCAGGTCTTTATGAAGTAGTTGCCGCCGGGAAGAGTGTAAGGAGGGTTGAAGAAGGTGTCGCGGTCGCCCGAACCCGCAGCCACGAATGGGAGTGTATCATTCCATCCGGCCAGGACGGTCATCGTGTTGTCGTACAGGCTGCACGCGACCGGGACGTTTGACTGGTCCATCTGCCCGATGTTGCGGAACCGGACAATCGGGCTCAGGTTCCCGGGCGGGATGCGGCCGGTCGGGTAGGGGATTGCCCGACACCACATGTCCCAGCGGGGGACCGAGTCACCGACGACCGATACGTCATCCACGCACCAGCGGAAGATATAGGCGAGATTCCCCGTGAAGACCCAGGCAATCCGTACGCTATCCTGACTGGCCGCCTGGTCCAGATGCAGGGACTCGATAACCGGGACGGGGCTGCTCAGCGCATAGTAGTCGTGCAGCGTGTACGGGTACGTCTGGCCGTTGTCAATCGAGTACTTGAGCGAGGCCTCGTAGGGCTGGTTCGATGCCCGCAGGAAATAGGTGCTGCACACAAGCACGATGTTCTTGTATCCGCTGCAGTCTATGCGACAGGAGATGAGCGAATCCGGAGTCGAGTCCATCTGCAGTTGATAGCCGATGGCCGCATAGGGGGACGGGTGGTCCAGCCAGGGGGCCGCGAAGGCGACCTCGCGGTGCCAGTTGTCCATGCCCTGGTGCGACGTGTCGGTGTGGAATATACGCCAGGAATCCGGCGGGTTGTTCGTAGTCC
>JBEKVL010000693.1:0-3880 GCA_049514055.1 Tepidisphaeraceae bacterium
CAAGGCCGGCAAGGACGCGTTCGTCAAGTCGTTCAAGATCTTCTGCGACGAGAAGAATTATCCGATCGTGTTGCACTGCATCGCCGGACAGGACCGCACAGGCTCGCTCGCGTTCATCCTGAACGGACTGCTCGGCGTCGACGAGGAGGATCTCTACAAGGACTGGGAAGCCAGCGGTTTCTGCAACGGCGATCCCTCGTTCAACCATCGCGAGCGCTTCAATAAGCTGGTCGAAGGCTTCAGCGCGAATTTCCCGCAACGGACCTGGCGGGAGAAAATGGAAGCCTACGTGAAATCGCTCGGCGTCACCCGGAACGAGATCGACAGGTTCCGCTCCATCATGCTCGAAGAGAATAAATAGTGCCGGCTCCGGGATGAGCGCACATGTCAGGAGTTCTCACGTGCACAAGATCGTTGTACCAAAGCACACCTAACTGAGAGACCATATGATGTCTTCTCGACAGAAGTCATGTCTGGGTGGCGCCCTCTTGTTGGCTTATTGGTTCTCGGCGCCGATCGGCGTCGGTGCGGAACCTGCTGCGGCGGGCCGGGCCTGGAAACTGGCCAATGCGGCCGTTTCGGCCACGGTGCGATTCGCCGGCGGATCGCTTTACGTGGATGAAATCATTGAGACGGCGTCGGGGCGCGACCTTCTGGACAAGGCGAAACGCCGTCCGCTGTTTACCCATCGGCTTGGCCAGGCACCAGTCCGCGCCGACGATGGCCGTTGGACGCTCGCAACCGACCGTACCATCCCGATCGAGGCATTCGGCCGCCGTTGGGGCCAGCGTACCGAGATCACCCTCTCCCGCCGCGATTCCCGGGCGATGACGGTCCGGGTGGCGTTCGACGTCTACGACGGCGCGTGCGGTCTGCGGTATCAATCCTGGATCAAGAACGACGAGGATGTGGAACTGACCATCGATGAGTCGGAAATTCTCTCGCTGCCCTTCACCCATCGGCCGGCGACGATCCATTACGTGCCGGGCCAGACGCGCTGGACCTCCACCCGGGAAAAGCTCTCTGGCGGCAAGCGCAATGCCATCGTCGTCAACGATGGCGGCGGTGGATGGTACGTCAACCCGGAGAACAATTGGTGTACGTCGATGCGGCCGGGGGCGCGCACCGGCAGCGTCGATCATCCGTTCTTGTTCCTTTCGGTGTGGGACGGCGACGAGGCGATGACCGTGAAGACCGACCCGGCCGCCGTGCGACTGACGCTATTCCCCCGCGAGGAGATCGAGCACTTCGCGGTCAATTTCGGCGCGTTTGCTGGCGACGTGTGGGACGGCCGGGTGGCCGCGTCGCGGCACCTGCGGAGCCGGTTCCTCTACCACGATACGCGATTGCTCATTTCGACGAACGACTGGCAGTGGCGCGGCACACGGACCGAGAAATTCTATCGCGAGACCGCCGTGCCGGCCGCGGTGGCCGCCGGGTTCGACGCGATGCACGTCGATATGTACTGGGCCGCCAACCTCGATACGATCGAGCCGAACAAGGGCTTCACCGACGACTTGAAGCGGTTCTCCGACATGATCCACGTCCAGGGTCTCCGCCAGGGATATTGGCTGACCGTCAACGGCGGCGAATGGGGCAGAGGGCGGGACGCCGCCAATCCGAAGGAAGTCGATTTCAAGCTCGGCCAGATGCGCACACTGATCGCCGAGAACCACTGCGCGTGGACCCAGGTCGACTTGGGATTGACCTGGATGACGCCCAGGGCCGCCGACTACTGCCATCCGGAGGACAGCGTTTATCGCAAGGTGCTGGGCATGCGGCGATACATGAACACGATCGCCCACGAATCGCCGCAGTTCCTCGTCCACACGACGTGCGAGGTCGACAATCCGGCCGGGCAACAATGCGTCGGCCTGCTCCACGTGCCCGACAACGGCATCGCCGGCATGTTCCGCCGCACGGACGACCATCATTACCTGAAAGACCTGTTCAACTGCATCGGGTTCATCCCGTTGGAGGCGTGTCTGGAGGACTGGGGCGGCGACGGGCAGCGGGACGGCTGGCAGGAAACGCCGGAGTGGTACTACCAGTTCTTCCTCGTGCGGCACGTGTCGGTGTACATCCATCCGGGCAGGTGGTCTCCGGAAAGCGTTGCGAGGATGCGGAAGTTCAACGACTGGCGCCGGTTGGCACGGATCGAATCGCTGACGCGGCAGATGGCCCTGCCGGTCTACAACGGTTCCGACGGCAACAATGCGGGGCCCTGGGCCTGGCTGCACTCGGACAACGCCCGGCGATCGGCCCTGTTGTTTGCCGTCGGCGCCGCGCCGTCGAAGGCGGCGTCGTTCCGCGCGCCCATCCGTTGGCTCGATCCGAAGCTTGACTACGCGGTCGTCGACCTGAGCATGGAGAAAGACGCCGACGGGGCCGGGACGTTTCGGACCGACTGGATCGGAAAAGTCGCAGGCGCGGACCTGGCGACCGCCGGCCTGGAAATCGATTTCTCCAAGCGTCCCTATCGGGCCGCTTGTCTCGGGTTGGTCGCGATTCATGGGACGTTGCCGCAGGTGGTGGCCGCAGACGACGCCGTCGCCGCCTGGGAGGCGGTGGCCGGTTCGCCGGGACGATTGGCGGTTCGTGGCCGTTCGGGCGCCAAAGGGCGCCTGCTGGTCTATCGCCCGCAGACCGGCGAAGTCCGGACTGTCGAGGTCGCGCTGGACGCCGGCGGCCGCGCCACGATGGAAATCGCAAAATAGATCGAAGTCCTTCTGGCCCCGGCACTCCTCGCGTTTCGGCGCTGCACTATAGCCGCGGGGATGGACGCCCTGGTAAAATGGGCCATCAAGTGAGCCTGGATCGGTTCCAGGCTCAGTCCAAATGGGAAATGTCGGATTAAGGGAACCATTCCATGCGACGACTTTGGACCCAGTCTTTGTGGGTTGCGGCGATGAGCGTGCTCCTGAGCGGCGGCTGGACGGCTGTTGGCCGCGGCGACGGGCCCACCGGCAAGCTGGCTGCTCTGGACCCGGCCAAGGTGAAGGTCGGCGGCGAGATCGGCCGCCGCATCGACGTCGCCATCGCCAACAACCAACTAGTGGTCGACGTGGACGAACTGGTGGCAAAATGACCGCGGCCAACCGAATCGAAAACGTTCGCCCGGATAGCGTTCATGGCGGAATCCGCTTCTCGATGATCGTCGTTTGCCTCATGCCGGTTTGTGCGCTGTCTGGCTGCGGGCCCAATCGCGATGCCGGTGCGCCGCTCGCCAAGCAGACTGTGCCGGTGCTCTACAAGGATTGGCCGTTCGACAAGGAAGAAGCCCTGCGCCGACAGCGGGAGACGGCTGAAGCCCTGGGGCTCCCGATTGAGAAAGACGTGGACTTGGGCGGCGGCGTAATGTTGCGTCTGGTGCTCATCCCGGCCGGACGATTCATTATGGGCAGTCCGTTCAGTGAACCATACCGCGGCGCGGCAGGGGCCAGCGATGAAACCCGGCATGAAGTGACGATCACTCGCCCGTACTACCTCGGCAAATACGAACTGACGCAGGAGCAGTGGCAGGCCGTGATGGGCGACAACCCGAGCACGTTCAAGGGGGCCGGGTACCCGGTGGAAAACGTCGGTTGGGTCGACGCACTCGCCTTTTGCGAGAAAGCGTCCTGCAAGTTGGGTCTGCCGGTCCGCTTGCCGACGGAGGCCGAGTGGGAGTATGCCTGCCGCGCCGGAACAACGAAGGCATTCGGGGAATCCGGCGAGGTCGAGGCCCTGGATGCCGCCGGCTGGTACGGCGCCAACAGTGGCGCGCAGTTGCATCGCGTGGGCGAGAAGGCGCCCAATCATTGGGGACTCTATGACATGCGCGGGAACGTCTGGGAGTGGTGCCAGGATTGGTTCGCGCCCTATTCGCCTGAGTCCGTCA
>JBEKVL010000694.1:0-3875 GCA_049514055.1 Tepidisphaeraceae bacterium
CGCCCGCACCAGCGGGCGGCACTGTCCGGCCATGCACATCTTGTCATGCACGTGCTCCTTGAACTCGTGCCCGAAGAACCGCAGGGATGCGAGGATCGGCCCGGGCGTGCGCTGTCCCAGGCCGCACAGGCTCGTCTCCATCATCCGTTCGGAGACCTCCTTGATGATGACCATGTCCTTGTCGCAGCCGTTGCCCTCGGTGATGCGCCGCAGGGCATCCAGCAGGCGCTGCCCGCCGACGCGGCAGGGCACGCACTTGCCGCACGACTCGGCCGCGGCGAAATCCAGGAAGTACTTGGCGAATTCCACCATGCAGGTGTCTTCGTCGACGACGATCATGCCGCCCGAGCCCATGACCGCGCCGGCCTCGGCCAGCGAGTCGAAGTCCACGGGTGTGTTGAGCGATGCAACCGGCAGGCAGCCGCCGAGCGGGCCGCCGGTCTGCACGGCCTTGAACTGCTTGCCCTTGGGCACGCCGCCGCCGATGTCGAAGATGATGTCGCCGAGCGGGATGCCCATGGGCACCTCGATCAGGCCCGAGTTGTTGACCTTGCCCGTCAGGGCGAAGATCGCCGTGCCGGGCGACTTGGGCGTGCCGATTCCCGCGAACCACTTGGCGCCGTTGAGGATGATCCGCGGCGACATCGCGTAGCTCTTGACGTTATTGATGTTCGTCGGCTTGCCCCACAGCCCGCTGACGGCCGGGAAGGGAGGCCTGGGCCGCGGTTCGCCGCGACGGCCTTCGATGGACGCGATCAGGGCGGTTTCCTCGCCGCAGACGAAGGCGCCCGCGCCTTCCTTGATCTGGATGTTGAAGCTGACGCCGGTTCCCAGGATGTTGTCGCCCAGCAGGCCGAGTTCGCTTGCCTGGCCTATCGCGTGCTCGAGGCGGGAGATGGCCAGCGGATATTCCTCGCGACAGTATATGTATCCCTGTTTTGCGCCCATGGCGTAGGCCGCGATGGTCATGCCTTCGATCACGGCGTGCGGGTCGCTTTCGAGGATCGAGCGGTCCATGAAGGCGCCCGGGTCGCCCTCGTCGGCATTACAGATGACGTACTTGGTGTCCCCCGGGGACTTGCGGCAGAAATCCCACTTCATGCCGGTGGAGAAACCCGCGCCGCCCCGGCCGCGAAGCCCGCTGTCCTTCACTTCCTGGATGACGTCCTCGGGCGCCATCTGCGTCAGCGCCTTGCCGAGCCCGATGTAGCCGTCGCGGGCAATGTATTCCTCGATGCTCTCCGGATCGATTATCCCGCAGTTGGCCAGGGCCACGCGCACCTGCCGGCTGAAGAAGGGGATTTCGTTGTAGAGCGGGATCTCGCGGAAGTCGGCGGGCTCCTTGTACAGCAGCCGGTCCACGACGATGCCTTTGACCAGCGTTTCCTCGACGATTGCCTGTACGTCGGCCGGGGTTACGCGGCAGTAGAGGATGCCCTGCGGGAGAATGATCACCACGGGCCCGACGGCGCAGAAGCCGCGGCAACCCATGGTGGTGACGCGGACCTGCTCGGCCAGGCCGCGCTTGACCACGCGGGTTTCCATGGCGTGGAGCACTTCGGCCGCCTCGCGCGAGCCGCAGTTGTCCCCGCCGCAGACCAGGACGGTGGCGCGATACTGGGTCACGCTTTGCGGCCGGATTCCGAATGTTGGAGTGTTGTATGGCACGATCGTATCCTTGTGACGATAGGGTCCGCATTGCGGACCATTTTCTTGCCGACGCCGGACGATCCGCAGTGCGGACCCTACTCGGTGGGCAATCTTCCCACGGCCCATTCCTTGATGGGTTTGCCCTGCACGAGATGCTGTTCGATCAACCGGGGAACCATGTCGGGCTGGACGTTGGCATAGGTTACCCGCGGCTGGCCGGCCTGCTGGATGTCCACCAGGGGCTCCTTCACGCAGATGCCGATGCAACCGACGGGCGAAACCGTGGCATCGAGGTGCCGCCGCGCGAGTTCGTCCTTGATTGCGTTCATCGTCTCCTTGGCGCCGGCGGCGATGCCGCAAGTGCCCATCCCGACGAAGACGTGCGTCCCGGTCGCCGAGACGACCTTCATCGAACGCCGTTTCTGATCCCGGAAAGCGACCAATTCCTCGACATTCTTGAGCTTTGGCATGAACTGCCTCCTGACAGGAAATCGGCACGCCGGCCCAACCGGGCCGCCACGCCGCCGGACTATTCCATTTTCGCAAGCCGATTCACCAGTACGTCCGGCGAGAGCCGTCCCACGACCTTGTCATCGACGAGCGCCACCGGGGCCAGCCCGCACGAGCCAAGGCAGTAGACGATATCGAGCGTGTACTTGTAATCAGGCGACGTCTGGCCCGGCTTGAGCGACATCGCTTTCTCCAGCGCGGCCAGCGCTTTCTTGGCGCCGCGCACATGGCACGCGGTGCCATCGCACAGCCGGATCAGGTGCCGGCCCCGGCGCGTCAGCCGGAACTGCGCGTAAAACGTGGCCACACCGAACAGCCGGCTTACCGGTATCCGCGTGCGCTTGGAGATGTAGTAGATGATTTCCCGCGGCAGATACCCATAGACGTCCTGGGCTCGCTGCAGAATGGGAATCACCGCGTCCCTTCGTCCCTTGAACTCCTCCAGAATCGGTTCCAGAGGCTGGAGATCGAAGGATACAGAGCCACCTTGTGTTACTGCCGTCGCGACCATGAAATGCTCCTTTGGGGAGAGCCGCCGACAACGAATTAGCGGATTGAACGCTCCGTTCAAACTACCCTCTGATACACCAGTTTGCAAGGAGGCGTTGCTAAGTTTCTTTTAGGACGGACACCACCGGCAATCCGCGCAAGTTGTAAACTCTTGGCCCCTCGACAGTTGTCATTCTGAGTCGTCACGGGTCATTCTGAGCGTACTCGTGAAGAATCTGGCCTTGGAAATTCAAGGCGGATGCCCGAGGCGCATTCCAAGCGGTAGTCGAAGTCGGTATCGTCAGGGTCGGGTCACGGAGGGGGTGACCTTTCCGCCAAACGCGCTTGGCCGGCCGAATCTGGTGGCAGGTCATCGCTGCCCCGAATACCTGCGGGCTCAGGTGCGGCTCAGGCGCGACTTGCGGAACCTATCGCTGCTTCCCATTCATCCAACAACTGCATAAATGCAGGGCTCGGGCGAACAACGGATCGTTTTCGTTGGACGAACTCCAAGGCCTCATCACGCGCGCAGTGTCTTTGCCACATGAAATAGGCGATGACGACCATGGCGCTTCGATCCACTCCGGCATCGCAATGCACAAACAGCGCCTTGCCGGCGCATCTGCACGAATGGACAAATTCCACGACAAAATCCGGATCGCTCTGCTCGGGATTGAAATCCTCCCGCAGGGCCGAGCCGATGATATCCGACCGGCGAACACCATGCCGGCAGCGCAACCCTCGCAACGGCGCGCGATTCTTCTCGATCAGGTCGATCATGCCCCGCATTACACACTGTGCCGCCTTGCCCTCAACAAACAGCAACCGGTGACGCCGTTTGGGTCTGGACAAACACAAACGGCACAGGATTCCACTGGCGAACGAACCGGGTGAAAAAAACAATTCGGTGTCTAGTTAGATACGTATTAACATCATTAGCAATTCGTAAAGGCGATATTATATAGTTGCCAATTCTGCGACTAACGCCTGGCCCGTACACAGGTTGCATTTCCACTGTTGCGCGCGGGCGCTGCGCGCGCGGAAGAATTTCCATTTTTACAAATCACACCCCCACAGCGTGAAACCGCATTTTGCGCTGCGCGCTGTTGCGCGAAAAACGCTCTGCGCGCGCAGCGCCACGGATAACGGGAAGGAGCAAGTTATGGACCTGACACCCCCCATTCCGCATTCTGCATTCCGCATTCCCCCACCCCTCCGTCGCTCCA
>JBEKVL010000695.1:0-3865 GCA_049514055.1 Tepidisphaeraceae bacterium
GACTCCCGTGGAACCGGGCGTTCCGACATAAATTATTCCATTGTAGTTGGTGGAGGACAAAGTGGCCGTCGTGTAACCTGTCACCCAGAAATTGTTGGTGCCGTCGAACACGGCTCCGCGGATGTTGCCCTGGGTAAGAACGTTTGTATTGGCAATGGGCAGTGAGTAATTACCATACCCATCAACTATTGCAACGGCCCGCGGGACACTGGCCGAGGTGGACGCGACCACCCCGCCGGCGACGGGAACGGTGGTGTTGTAACCGCCAAGGACCAAGTACTGGCCATTGGCTGTCAGCGTCAGGAATCCTTCCGTGGAGGAATTATCCAGCGCGAACGCATTGGGGCCGCTGGTCGGAAGCGGCAGCGTGCTGACCGGGCTGGACTGCCCCGCCGCGGTCGTATATTGCAGGATGCTGACGGTATCGCCCGTGGAACTGATGGTCTGCCCCGGGCCGCCCACCGACACCACCGCCAGGTTGCCGGGGATGAAGTAATTGGCGTTGACGGTCAAGGTCGCGTTCGAACTGGTCACCGTCCCGTACGGACTGCTCACCACCACATAAACCACCGTTCCATTCTGCGAGGTCGTCAGGGTGTTGAGCGTGAACGAAGAGCTGGTGGCCCCGATCACCGCGACGCTGTTGGTGTACCACTGATACGAGAGCGTGGGAGTTCCGGTGGCACTGACGGTAAACGTGGCGACGCCATCCGCGCTTTGCACCACGCCGGACGGCTGGCTGGTGATTACAGGAAGGGAAATCGGGACGAAACGCACGCCCTTGAAAAAGTTGGTGCCTCCGGGGCCGGCAATGCCTTGGGCGAGGAATGTTGCGGTTGCGGTGGGGCCGCTGTCCACGATGCTCACGAGGCGGTTGCTGAGGGTCTCCCCCGTGGTCGCGTAGATGACCGGCGGGTTCTGTGTAAAGTCAGCCGTGACGCCTTGGGCGCCGACGGTCGGCGCGCCCGCTGTCGCCGTCGAGAGCGTGTAATTGGACACCCATGTGCCGGCGTTGTTGGTGAACTTGAGGATGCCGAAAGTGGAATCGGCAACATAGCAGGTGGTGTTCGAGGAATCGAAAACGAAATCGTACGGGCTGCTGCTGGAATTCATCGCAATGGTCTGGACCGTGTTGGTGTTGGCTCCGCTGATCGGCGGGAAACCGGCGCCGGGAACGGCCCAGACACCACGGGCAGTGGAACCGGTGCTGACGTAAAGGGTGTTGTTGTAGATGTTCAGGCAGCGCTCATTTCCGCTGCCGGTGACTCCGACCCGCACATTGCCGCCGGTCGAACCGGCCGTGCCGACATAGACGACGCCAAAGCTATTGGTGTAGAGGATGCCCGGCACCGTGGAATTGCTGGTGCTCCCGCTGCCCGAAACCCAGAAGTTCGTGCCGTCGAACGCCGCTCCCCGGATGGTTGCGGCGTTGAAAACATTCGTGTTGGCAATCGGCAGTGAATAATTGCCATAGCCATCCACCGTCGCGACGGCGCGGGGAACATTGGTGGAGAAAGATGCCTCCGGATTGACTCCGAGCGGTACGGGGCCGTTGTATCCGGGGATCACCAGATACTGGCCGTTGGGTGAAAGCGACATGAAGCCTTCGGTGAAGCTGCCGTAGAGATTGAACGCGGTGGCGCCATTGGTCGGCAGCGTCAACGAACTGACCTGTTGCCCGCTCGTGGTGAATTGGAGGATGGTGACCGCCGAGCCGTTGGTCGCGGCGCCGCTCGAATTAAGGTACTGTCCCGGGCCGCCCACGGATAGGACAGCGAGGTTGCCATTGGTGAAATATTGCCCCTGCGCCGAAAGGAGACAGGAGATGAGACCGAGAGCTGCAATTACATTTTTCTTCATACGGTTTTGTGCGGTTTTATCGCGATGTTCCAATAAAAAAATTCTCTGCGTGCCTGGAAAGAGATCACTTTGCCATTATCCTTGGGTCCATCTGACGCGCCGATTTGGTTGAAAGAACAGGGCAACCGGATTCCGCTTGGGCTGCCTCAAGAAAATCGTCGGAATTGACCTTCTTCCCATTTATCAACGCGGCGAGGTTTGCAGAGTTGGCCGGGGTTGTCAACGGGAATCGCGTCACGAACCCGTGAATAATTCAAGTCGGTTTGGTTTCGGCCTATTTCTCCGCCGCTTTCCAGTCCGGTCCAGGGTCGTAAGCCTTCATTTTCCGGGCGATGGCGTCGGTTTTCGGCCCCAGGTTCCGTTCATAAACCTTGCCCTGCTGGTTGACGATGAACGTCATCACGCCCGAATTCCCCCATTGCGCCGGCCACGCCACGAAGGCGAACCCGGCGATCATGCGCCCGTTGATGATGTAATTGTATTTCCCTCCGGGAGCGCGCGACCCCTGGCGGGTGAGGATTCTGAAATAATAGCCGTGATAGGGAACTTGCGCCTCCGCCATGATCTTGAACTCGTGCCGGTACCCTTCCCCGCGCGCCTGGGCGATCAGCGGGCCAAGCGGACTGGCCTCCTCGCCCGGCCCGGCATGCCAATACAACCCGTCGTGCGTGCCGGGCGTGCTGCGCAGTTGCTGCGCGTAAGCCAGCACTCCGTCACCCAACCGGTCCTGGCTGGCGTAAGCGCGTTGGGCCTCGACATAAGCGTGGCAGACGCTGATCGTGTCCAACTCGTTCCGCCCGATGCGCCGATTCAGAATCTCCTCCGCCCCGGCCGCCGTGTCGAAAAACCATTGCCCATCCTGCATCACCAGCGGAATGGGGAAGGGCCAGGCGTCCGCCCCCAAGTCCAGTCGGACCTTTGCATCCGATTGGCGGACCGGCTCGACTTTCTCGGCGACGCGCCGCGTAAATACAGCAAAGGCGTTGCTCGCCTGCACAGGATCAGCAGAAACGAGGCCGTGCAGAGCCGGGCCGAAGATTTGAGCGAAAGCGTTGGTGTCTTTGTTTCCAGTGGCGGTCGTCAGCGCCTTGACCGCGTCGTCGGAAGTGGCGAACCGCTCCTGCGCAACGGATTGGAGGCTGGCCATCACAAAAAGCGCGCCAGCGGCAGCCACTCCGGCTCGGAGACTGTGGGATATGGAATTAGGTTTCATGCCCGGGATTCAGGGTCGATTTTTTGAGCCGCCGCCACCACCATGAGCGCCGCCGCCGCCGCCGCCCCCGCCGCCGCCGCCATGCGATGCTGGGGCCGAAACGGAGGGGGCACTCGTGGCGCGGCTGGCCTGCCCGCGGGAACTCGACTCCTGCGTCTGGCGTCCGCTTTGGAAGCCGCCAAAAACCCCGCCAGCCGACTCGCTGGGCGCCGAGGCGCGACGTTCCACCGGCGCGACCGCCGGAGCGCGACGTTCTGCCGGAGCGACCGCCGGAGCGCGACGTTCTGCCGGCGCGACCGCCGGAGCGCGACGTTCTGCCGGAGCGACCGCCGGAGCGCGGCGTTCCACCGGCGCGACCGCCGGGTGGACGACTACCACGCTGGCCGCATGCCCGCGCGGCACCACAGGCTGCGCGACTGAGCGGGGAATCTCCGGCTTCTCCAAGCCGCGGTCATAACGATTGGCCGGCAGGACCGCTTTGCCGCCGTCGTGCCAGCCGGGCGCCGGGTGGTGGCCGATGTAATCGTGACGTTCGCGGGGTGTTTCATGCCACCAGTTGCCCGGGCGCGGATGCCCCGGCCCCCACCAGATGAGATGACGCTCGTGCCAGTTCCAATCGTGAACCAGCCAAATCCCAATCGGCAGCGCGAAACCGTAAGTGCAATAAACGCCGGGCTGATAATAAATCGTGTCCGGCGGGTAATCGGGCACGTACATTTCCTCCGGATTCGCCGGCTCGATTTCGATGTCGCCGTCGTCATTGGCCACCGTTTCCTGCGGGGTGTTGGGCAG
>JBEKVL010000696.1:0-3863 GCA_049514055.1 Tepidisphaeraceae bacterium
CGGAACGGAAACGATCCTGGTAGTCGAGGACGAGGATCCGATCCGGTGGCTGGTGGCGCAATGCCTGCGGGAGTCCGGGTACACCGTGGTGGCGACAGGCGACGCCCGCCAGGCGCTGCAGGCAGCGCAGCGAAAAGACGTCAGCATCGACATGCTGATTACGGATGTGGTCATGCCGGGCGTCGGCGGAGTGGAACTGGCCATGCAGGTGCGCGGCTTGCGGCCGGGGATTCCGGTGCTGTTCGTATCCGGATACGGCAGCGACGATCTGTCGCGGCGCGGCGTGGACCTGAAGCGGGCGGTGCTGCTGGTCAAGCCGTTCCGGCATGAGAATCTGATCGAAACGGTTCACCGGATGCTGGATGCACCGGAACCGCGCGAGAGGTAGCCCGGTCGCGACGCTACGATGAACCGGGCCGGGTCCGGCGACGACGCCGGGTCACGCCGCCAGGCTTGCGCTCATGCCCTGATCCACCCAGTGCAACGCCTGCTGGTAGAGCTCGGACACATGGGGCAACGGCACCTTTATGTCCCTGGCGATGAACTCGGCCATGGCACTGTTACCGCGCTCGAACGCGAGGACCATGCGGTAGGTCTTGCCCAGCAGCGTGTTGGCCCCGAGCAAGGCCGCCGACACGTCCGCGGCCACGGGGATGTCTGAGATCACCAGGTCCAGCGGCTGGTCCATCAGCGCGTCCATGGCCGAGAACAGCCCCATCAGGAACGTATCCAGTGCGCGCCCGGGCAGACCGACAAACGGTCCGAGCAGTTCGCAGAAGCGGGCCCGCACCAGGCAGGTCACCAGCAGTTCCGGCGGTTTGCCGTCGCCCAGGGCGCTGAGCGCCGCCAGCGAGGCCCATTTCCGCAGCGGCTCCTCGCCCAGCATGGCCAGCGCCTGCTTGATCGAGGTGATCCGGTGCCGTACGCCAACCGCCGATGAGTTGAGATAGCGCAGCAGTTTCGATGCCAGCGAGACCTCGCACTTGACGATCTCCTCGATCCGCTCGAAATTCATCGGGGACTTGTTCAGTTCCTGGACGAACCGCAGGTAGTTCTGTTTGTAAACCGGGACTTCCCGGCCGGACATGATCTCGGGCTTGCAGAAGAAATAGCCCTGGAAATAGCTGTAGCCGAGGTCCATCGCCTCCTGGAAATCCTCGTGCGATTCGACTTTCTCGGCCAGCAGCATGATCTGTTTGCCGCCGTAGGTGTCGACGAAGTGCTTCCGGCGCGCCGAATCACTGACCAGGAAGTCGATCTTCAGGATGTCCACGTGCTCCAGCAGGGGCGCATACTCGGGGCCTTCAACAAAGTCATCCAGCGCCAAAAGGTAACCGGCCTCCTTGAGCACCTTGCAGGCCTCAATCACCTCGGCGTCGACCTTGACCGTCTCCAGAAGTTCCACGACGGCGGATTCGGTGGGAAGCACGGTGTAGACCTGGTCGAGGAGCAGGCGACGGGTGAAATTGATGAACGCTCGCCTGGCTCCCACAACGTCGTTCAGCGGCAGCACATTCATGCTGTTGTGGATCACCTGCTTTGAAGCCTGGTCGTGATCCTGGTGCGTGTAGGCATTGTTGCCACCGCTGGCACGATACAACAGTTCATAACCGAATATCTTCTGGCGACGATCGAAGATCGGTTGCCGTCCGAGAAACACCATCTCCATGTCTGCCTCCTGCTGGATACCCAACCAATTACGCGGCCTCGGCCGCCGTACGCGGCCCGCCCGCGCCGGCCGCCTTCTGATCCTCATCGTTCACCAGGCACGCCGAACGAGCCATGCCAGCCAGGCCGGAGAAGGCGGTCTTGATGCGTTCCGCATCGGCCTCCGCCAGCAGCAATTCCAGTATCTCCTGTGCGGCCTCGCTGACCTGCTGAAAGCCATATCCGCCGGCCGAGCCCTTCACATCGAGGCAGAGTTTGCGCAAGCCGGCGCCGCCCTTGCCGGACTTGACCAGGCGGTCCATCTCGGCCACTTCGTCCTTGAGCCGGCCGAGGAAAGTGCGAATAAGCGGTTGCATGCGTTCGTCGCCCCACAGACTGCTGAGGAGCACGTGGCCTGGATCGGCGTCGCCGTTTTGCGGGAGGTGCGGCTGCAGAAGGCCAATGAGGTTGTCGATGGCGTATGGTTTCACAAGCACGGCGGTGCAGCCGTGCGACATGGCGTCTCTGGACACTTCCTCCCGATCATCCGCCGTCAGCGCGATGATCGGCCCCTTGTAGCCACTCTGCCGCAGAAAATCGGCCAGGTCCAGCCCCGACATCGCCGGCAGCCAGATGTTGGCCAGCACCGCGTCGAATTTCGTCTGGCTCGCGAGTTCGACGGCGGCCAGGACATTGGACACGGCCTTCACTTTCACGCCGACGTTGAGCAGGTGGAACGTCAACAGCTCCTGGTCGCTCACCGAATCCTCCACGTACATCACGGTGCCCGCCAGGTGCGGCAACTCCTTGCTGGTCTGCAGGTCCTCGCCCAGGGGCAGCAGCGAGCCGGCGACAAAGTCCCGCAGACAGATGGGCGCGTCGAAATGCAGGCCGATCTGGTGGATATGTTTGCGGACGTGGGAACACCGGACGACCACGCCGTCGACCCGAATCGCCTTTTTGTCGTTGGTCAGAAGGATTACCGCACACCGGGTTCCGGAGTAGACGAAGGATCCGTGCAGGAATCCCATGCCTCCGCTGCTGAGATCGCGAACCCTCACGAGGTAGTTGGCGATCGTCCCGCCAGGATGATGCATCTGCACCATCAGGCCCGCCCGCCGCTGGTACGGCACGCGCGACTGGTGCCTGCGGTCTCGCCCGTTTCGCATGGTCGTCTCGCGAGCCAGATCCGCGAGGATCTCGATCTCGTCGTCCTCGGACAGCCTCAGGCTGTCAACGTAGTCGTTCCTGCGAAATTCCGTCCCTGACATGTGGCACCCGTGCCTTTGTGAAGTCGCCGCCTCGCCAGTATGTCAATCGGCATCCTCCGAGTGCGACTGAAGTAAACCGTATCAAACGCGCCCGATCTCGGTGTCTCTTACTGGTCCGGAACACCAGATACCGCGGAAGGACAACCGCCCCGGTCGATGGAGAGCCACCCTCCCCCGCGCATGGTTATCCCCTCATCAAAGTCAAAAACAGGTCTGATAAGCGCAGACCGGGGATCTGCCCGTCTATTCTGGCAGATGGGAGGGCCGCAGTCCCTGCGGCCGCTTCGCGGGACACGCAATCCCTGGGCCACACTCCTGCGTGCCGGTGAACGTGGGGCATGGCCGGCTCCGCCTCGACAGACGCGCCGGGCATGAGCTCCGAACAGACCCCCGAAGCCTCACATCGGCTCCTGCTCCACCGTCTCGTCAAACACCTGCAGCAGCTTGCTCTTGTCGAAGATCATTTCCTGTCGCGTCAGGCCGATGATGTCGTACTGGTGCGTCAGTTCGATGGCGTCGCACGGGCAGGCCTCTTCGCACATGCCGCAGTAGATGCAGCGCAGCTCGTCGAGATCGAACTTCACGGGATACTTCTCGCGGTCGGGCCAGGGGCTTTCGCCGGCCTCGATGTGAATGCAATGCGCCGGGCAGGCCGTCGAACACATGAAACAGGCCACGCACCTGACCCGGCCTTCCTCGTCCTTGTTCAAGCGGTGTACGCCGCGATACGTCCGCAGCGCCATGCCCCCCTTCTCGACCGGCAGATCCTCGCGTTTTTCCTCGGGATACTGGATCACCTTGTGCTTGTCGCGCACGACCACGTCGAACATATGCCGCAGCGTCGTCCCCAGCCCGATCAGCACCTGCGGCAGGTAGAACTGATCGCCGAGCGACAGCCTGGGTTCGTCGAGGACGATTACGTCTGAATCTTTCATGGTAGTTGCC
>JBEKVL010000697.1:0-3862 GCA_049514055.1 Tepidisphaeraceae bacterium
AGTTGGCTCATCGTGAAGACGCGGGCGATATGGGCCAGCTCGCTGCGCTGCCGTGCGATCTCCTGTTCCGACTGCTTGCGCGCGGTGACGTCAACCACCGCGCCCAGCATCCGGGCCGTTCTCCCCTGTGAGTCCGGGTAAGTCCGGCCCCGGCCAACGATCCAGCGTTCGGCGCCATCCGGCAGCCTGACACGGTATTCGCCCGCATACTCGGACCCGCTCTCGGCGGCCCCGCGCACGGCATGCTCCACCTTCTCGCGGTCGTCCGGATGGATTCGTTGGAAGACCTCGTCAAGGGTGATGGCCGCCTCGGGCGTGAAACCGAACAGGCGGCGCCACCGGGCCGAGGCCCACAACTCGTTGCGTGGGATATTCCACATCCACACGCCAAATCCAGCCGCCTCCGCCGCCAGCGTGAGCCGTTCCTCGCTTTCGCACAATTCGTTCGCCATGCGCTCCCGTTCGACAGCACGGCGCAGACGCGCCCGCACCAGCCACCACACGGCACCACCACCGCTGCACATGATCAGCATCGCAACGACGACGCGGAACCACACCGTCTGCCAGAAGAACGGCTGCACGATGAACACGAGCCTGGCCGCGACTTCTTGCCAGTGGCCGTCCTGGTTCACGGCGCTGACCTCGAACACATAGCCGCCGGGCGGAAGTTCGGAAAATCGAACAGAACGTTCGTGCCCGGTTTCAATCCAGTCCTTGCCACCCAGCCGGTAACGAAAACGAATCTGCTCCGGCTTGGAGTAATTGAAAGCCGTGAATTGGATCTCAAGTTCACGAGACCCAGGCGGCACAGGCAAGGTCCGGCTCCCCATTGGCGTCGGTCGGCCGTCGAGCTTCACCTGTTCGATGAGCACGGACGGGGGATTGGCCGACTTACCAAACTGTGCCGGATCGACCGCCACGACACCGCGCACGGTGGAG
The DNA here is from genome assembly GCA_049514055.1 of Tepidisphaeraceae bacterium. Taxonomy (GTDB): domain Bacteria; phylum Planctomycetota; class Phycisphaerae; order Tepidisphaerales; family Tepidisphaeraceae; genus JANYKD01. The sequence continues at coordinate 940 of JBEKVL010000697.1, forward strand.
AAATAGAGCATCCCCGACTGGCCGCGCAAACCGGCGGGCGAATAGCTGCCCGTGCATTCCGCAGTCAACATGCCATCCGACTCGTCCAGCACCACTGGGTGAACAAGAGCAGTTTCGCCCGCAGCCACGGCCCGAAGTTCACGCTTGCCGACGCGCATAATTCCGCGGTTGCAGCCCAGCCAGAGATTCCCCTGTGCATCATCGACGATTTGAGAAATGACATTGTCGCCAAGACCTTGCTTGGCACTCACCACATGCACGCCCCCGTCCTCCAACCACGCCAGTCCGCCGCCCGCCGTGCCGATCCACAGGGTTCCATCCGCGTCCCGATGGAGCGACAAAAGGATGTCCGTGGGCAATCCCTGTGCTGTTGTCCACCGCCGCACATGTCCCGCTTCCCATCGAAACAGACCGGCGCCTTGAGTGGTCAACCACAAGTCCGAACCCGAGCCGCGCACCAGAGCCGCCACCGGGGCCGGAAACGTCCCGTGCTCGACTGTTTGCGGAACACCCTCCACCAGCCGCTTGAGTTCGCCCTCCCATGTGCCCAGCCAGAGGGTGCCGTCCACGCCTTCGCATAGCGCTCGCGGATTGTCCGGCAACACCGTGCCGCGGAGATCCTCAGTCCCCGCTTCCTTGCGCCACAATCGCCTTTGGCCGATGAAGATTATCGCACCGTCGCGCGACTTGACGCCCGCATTTAGAAACGGGTTGTTAGTCAGATCCTCCGCGCCCAGCACCGGTTCCAGCCGGTCCATCGGTCCCCGAAACAGGCCGCCGCCAAAAGTGGTGACCCAGAACCGGCCCGGCGGATCCTCCACGATGCCTTGGATTCGACCTCGCCTGCTCTCATTGCCAACCGGATAGGATGTGACCCGGCGACGAGTCAGCCGCGTCAAACCGCCCGTCTGCGTGCCGACCCAAACAACCCCGTCCTGGCTCACCTTGACCGAGCGAACGGACTCATCGGTTCCTGGCACGGCGTGAAACCGGCCGTTGCGAAACGTGAAGAGTCCACCCTCGTGCGAGCCCGCCCAGATCTCCCCGGAAGGTGCCTGAGCCATGCAATAGATGTAGCTGAACGGCACGCCATGCGTCTGATTGAATTCCTGCCATGCCCCGGCGTGACGGCGCAGCACCACGCCATTGCCCATGCCGAGCCACAACGCCCCATCGGCATCCACCAGGAGTGACGATGGGAAAAGACTGCGCGACTTCGGCGCCGGTTCGACCAACTCGCATCGGCCGTGCTGATAGTGAAAAAGGCCGACATTCTCCTGGTTGAACCACAGCCCCTCTGTGGGGCTGACAGCCATCGCAAATACCGCGCTGCGCACCCCATTGTCGGCTTCGCCGATCTGTTTGAAGCCATCCGGACCCAAGTGCTGCAGGCCGTGCCGCGTGCCGACCCACAGCCCACCCGTCTCCGCCAGGGCAAGCGCGAACACATCGTTGTGGGCCAGCCCATCCGCCGTCGTCAGCGTCGAGATTAACCCATTGTGCCAGTGGCTCAACCCGCCGCCCAGCGTCCCGATCCACAATCCGCCCTCGCCATCCTCCAGCAGCGCCAGGATGCTCAGCGATTTCAACCCATCGGCCAATCCGTAGGTTCGAAAACGCACACCGTCGAACCGCGCAAGGCCGCCCCGCGTGCCGATCCACAAATAGCCATCTGGCGTCTGAGCCAAAGCACCCACGGAATTCTGCGGCAACCCGTCGATTGTCCGCCAGGATTTGACCACGAACGATGGATCATTGGTTCCCGCGTTTGCCGCTGACGACACGCCCGTGCCAGTGATGATCGAGCCCACCGCCGTCAGCGTGACAAGCAGATTGGCACATACCGAGCTGTTTTGGCACCAGACCAGTAAATGTATCGCCGCCAGCGCGAGACACACAGGCGCGACAATAGCCCAGATGACCGTGACATAGAACATAGTGCGACCGAGAGCTAACGATTGAAATCCAACCGTTCCGAACCAGTATAAACCAGATCTCTGGCGTGCGACACCGTTGCAGCCACGCCCGAAGTAGTGCGTCATCAGGCCCTTGGCCGCCGTAGATTCGCCCCAGCCACGTCACAAGGTCCGAGAACACGCTATCGATGCGGACGCGCCCAAAGAACGTGAGAATCCCTCGGGAAAACGCCCCGCGCGCTCCCCCTGCCGCGGCCCCAACGTCGAGTTTAACATAATCCCCATACCCGGCCGCGTGATAGGCAGTTGCGGCTGGAAATACCGAGTGATGGTGAACGTCCGACCTGCTTCCGACTATCGGGCATCAATCCTCGCCGGGCAGGAGGATGCTTGTGAATTCTCCGCATCAGGAGTAATCCAGAACTTCGAAATCCTCAAGCCCAGGGCCAGCCTCCTGCCAAATTGTCTGCCCCGGGAAAACTCAGAGTTTCATCCTGCACAGAACCTGAAGGCTCTTGCGGATTTCCTGGATGCGCTGGGCTGAGGGATCGGGTGGCACATCGGTGTAGTATTCAGGAATGATGCCGATCATGTCACGCACATGCTCGGCCAGGTCCGGAGGGTCATCCGGCTCGATGAACTGCCCCTCCCAATCGCGATCCCAGAAAATGTTCTCTGTCAATGCGTCAACCAGCGCGCTCCATTTGTCCATGTCGTTGCTGCCAGCGGCTGGGGAGTCCGCATGGAGAACCTCGCATACCCTGGCGACAGCGCGGATCAGTCTGCGCGTCTGTTCCCGACCCCCTTCAATCTCAAGTTCGACATCGATCCGCACCTGCTCGAAGACGGCGGCAACGGCGCCCTCGACCACCGCCGTCAGCTCAGGACAAGGCACCTCTTCCAGGAGCAGCGCCCTGCCAACCAGTTCCAGAACCGCCAGCCTCTCGGGCAGAGAAAGCGTGTCAAACACGCGCACGCCAACGCAATAATCACCATCCGACTCCTGG
>JBEKVL010000698.1:0-3856 GCA_049514055.1 Tepidisphaeraceae bacterium
GAGCAGATCACCAACGGCACCAGCGACGCCCACATCGACGAGATCATCAAGGAAATGGGCGAGGAGGACCTCCAGGTCGTCAAGGAGGCCAAGGACGACGTCGCCGACCTCGAGAAATCCGGCCAGGAAGCGCCGGTCATCAAGTTCGTCAACTACCTGATTCACCATGCCGTGACCCAGGGGGCATCGGACATCCACATCGAGCCCAAGGAGAAGGACCTGAAGATCCGCTTCCGCATCGATGGCGTGCTCTTCGAGGCCCTGAACCCGCCGCACGCGATGCACCCGTCCATCGTGGCACGCCTGAAGATCATGGCAAATCTGGATATTGCCGAACGCCGCCTGCCGCAGGACGGCCGCATCCGGGCGATCATGCACGGCCGGAAGATCGACCTGCGCATGAGTACGCTGCCCACCGCCAATGGCGAGAAGGTGGTCATGCGCATCCTCGACAACCGCTCGATCAACGTGGCCCTCGAGGACCTCGGTTTCTCGGAAAACCATCTCACCATCTGGAAAAAACAGATCGACCAGCCGCACGGCATCCTGCTGGTGACCGGCCCGACCGGTTCGGGCAAGACCACGACGCTCTACTCCTCGCTCCGCTGCCTCGACGGCAACAAGCTGAACATCTCCACCGTCGAGGACCCGATCGAATACCACCTGCCCCAGGCGAACCAGACACAGGTTCACGAGAAGATCGGCATGAGCTTCTCGGCCGCCCTGCGGTCGCTGCTGCGGCAGGATCCGGACGTGGTCATGCTGGGTGAGATTCGCGATCCGGAAACCGCTCGCATTGCCGTGCAGGCCGCCCTCACCGGCCACCTCGTGCTGAGCACGCTGCACACCAACGACGCGCCGTCATCCATCACGCGGCTGATCAACATCGGCGTCGAGCCCTACCTGATCTCCTCGGCCGTCAACGCCATCCTGGCCCAGCGCCTGGTCCGCCGCATCTGCAAGCATTGCATGACGACTTACACGCCGACGAAGGAAATGCGGGAGTTTCTGAAGCTACAGGGATACGACCACCACGAGTTCTTCAAGGGCGCGGGTTGCGACCGCTGCCGCCGCACCGGCTATTCCGGCCGGGCGGGCATCCACGAGATGCTGGTGATGGACGACCAGCTCCGCGACATGGTCACCAGCAACCCCGACGTGACCCAGCTCCGCAAGATCTGCCGTGAGCGGGGCCTGACCTGCCTTCGCCAGGACGGCTTTGAAAAAGTCCTCAAGGGCATCACCACGGTCGACGAAATTCTCAGGGTCACGGAGAACGTGAACTAGAACGGAGAGCCACAGATGAGCATTCTCAACGATATGCTTCGCAACGCGGTCAGCGCCAAGGCATCCGACGTGCATATCAACGTCGGCATGCCGCCGATGTTCCGCATCCACACGATCCTCAAGCCTTCGGATTTCCCGATCGTCACCCCCGAGGGCGCGCTGCGGCTGCTCAAGGAGATGGTCACCGACAAACGCATCGCCGATTTCGAGGAACTCCGGGACATCGACTTCTCCTATGAAATCGCCGGGCTCGGACGTTTCCGCGTCAACGCCCATTACCAGCGGAACACGATCGCCATCTCCTTCCGCACCATCAACGACAAGATACCCGACATCGAGGATCTGCACCTGCCGGAAATCGTGCAGAAGCTCACCTACCTGCCGCGCGGGCTGGTGCTGGTGACCGGCGTAACCGGCTCGGGCAAGAGCACCTCGCTCGCCTCCATGATCGACTGCATCAACAAGCGCGAACAGGGGCACATCATCACCCTCGAGGATCCGATCGAGTACATGTTCGTCTCCAACAAATGCACCATCGAACAGCGTGAGGTCGGCTCCGACGTGCCCAACTTCGCCTCGGGCCTGCGACACGCGCTGCGACAGGACCCGGACACCATCCTCGTCGGCGAAATGCGCGACCTGGAGACCACCAGCGCCGCCATGACGGCCGCCGAAACCGGCCACCTCGTGCTCAGCACGCTGCACACCAACAGCGCCCCGCAGACGATCGAACGCATCATCGACATCTACCCGGCGGACCAGCAGAACCAGGTGCGTTCGATGCTGGCCAACACGCTGCAGGCGGTCATCTCACAGATGCTCTTCCGCCGCGCCGACCAGCCGGGGATGGTGCCGGCGCTGGAGATCATGCTTTGCACTCCGGCGGTGCGGAACTGCATCCGCGAGAACCGCATCTTCGAGATCCCCAACGCGATTGAGACGAACAAGGCGCTGGGCATGATGACTCTGGACACGTCGATCCGGCAACTGTTCATGAACGGATTCATCAGCCGAGAAGACGCCATCGCGATGGCCCAGCACCCGGAGAAACTCGACCGGCAACTGGCCGCCTGAACCGGCCGCGCCGGCGCGAGATGAGAAGGGAACGCCATGCCGACTTATAAGTTCGAAGTCAAAGGAGCAGAGGGAGCCGTCCGCCAGGGCGTACTCCAGGCGCCCAGTCTCGCGGCCGCATCACAGCAGCTCCGCAGCCGCGGGGGCTACATCATGGCGCTCGTGCCCACGGACGGCGACGGCAAGCGCAAAGGCTTCTCGCAGGCCAGCATCAGCCTCGGCCCGGGCATGAAGGACGTCCACAACTTCACGTCCCAGCTCGCCGTGATGATCCGCGCCGGCATCTCCATACGGGCGGCCGTGGATGGCATTTCCGAGCAGACGCCCAACCCGAAGTTCAAGCAGATGCTCGTCCAGGTGAAGAAGGACCTGGAAGCGGGCAAGCAGTTCTCCGAGGCGCTGATGCGCTATCCCAAGATATTCTCGCCGCTGTACGTCAACATGGTCAAGGCGTCGGAGTTGTCCGGCGGCTTCTCGCGGATGCTCGACCGCATTGCCGTCTACCTCGCGCAGCAGATCGAAACCCGCTCGCAGGTCGTTGGGGCCATGATCTATCCCGGCATCATCGGCTCGATGGCGGTCTTCACCACCGTGTTCCTGCTGACCTTCGTGCTGCCGCGTTTCATGGTCATCTTCGCGGGCAAGGAGGCCGCCCTGCCGGCGCCGACCCGCATGTTGCTGGCGCTGTCCAGTTTCATGGTGAACTACTGGTACGTGCTGATCGTGGCGGTGACGGCGGGAGTCTGGGGCGGCTTCATGATGCTCCGCACCACCTGGGGGCGGATCTGGTTTGACAAGATGAAGCTGACCATACCGCTGTTCAAGAAGATGTTCCGGGCGCTCTACATCAACCGTTCGCTGCACACCATGGGACAGCTCATCAACGCGGGCGTACCCATGCTCGACACGCTGGCGATCACGGCCGAGATTTCCGGCAACGCGCTCTACCGCCGCATGTGGCGGGCGGTGTACACGTCGGTGAAGCAGGGGAAGAAGATCTCCGCGCCGCTGCAGAAGAGCCCGCTGCTGCCGCGTGCCGTGGTGCAGATGATCGGCGCCGGCGAGGAATCCGGCAAACTGGGCGAGGTACTCGACGAGGTCTCGGAGTATTACGCGCGCGAGTTGCGCGCCACCATCAAGGGCGTGACGGCGATGATCGAGCCGTTGATGATCGTGGCCATGGGCTCGGTCGTCGGCTTCATCGCCATGTCGATCATCCTGCCGATCTTCAAGCTCTCGCAACTAGTCAAGTGAATGACAGTCCGTGGCCAGCAGTCCGTGGTCAGTAGTGGATGAACGCCCACCACAAAGGCACGGAGATACGGAGGAAATGGAATGTCTGGTGGATGCTTCGGCATCGGCAGTGGCGTCGTCGGCGTCATCGGCGTTGGTGGCGTCATCGGCGTCGGCGTTGGCGGCGGCGTCGAGGTCTTCGAGGGCGTCGAGGGCGTCTCGGGTTGGGTCGGCGGCGGGCTGGGTGGCGGGGGATTGGGCC
>JBEKVL010000699.1:0-3855 GCA_049514055.1 Tepidisphaeraceae bacterium
CGGTTGGTTTCACTGAGCGGCGTGAGGATGTCCTTGGTGTTGTGGTTGGACGATCCCTGAGCCCGGCGGAACCGCTTGGTATCCTGTAGCACCCAGCGCGGCGCGTAGCTCGACACGCCGTTCTTCCAGCTCCCAAACCAGAGCAGCACCAGCCGCTGCCTGTGCATCCGCGCCTGCTCGAGCAGCGCATCCACCAGTGTGAAGTCAAACTCCCCCTCGCGCGGCTCGATCAGTTCCCACGACACCGGCGCCAGCACCGTGTTCAGCCCCAGCTCCCCCAGCTTCGGCCACAGCGTCTTGATATACTCAACGCCCGAGGCTGAAGAATTGTGCAATTCCCCAGCCAGCATCACAAACGGCTGCCCGTCCACAATCAACTGTGTCGCCGTCCCCTGTTTGCGCAAATGCGGAACCGCGTTGTCGGCCCCCGGCGGCGCGGCCGCGACCGAAACAGAGCCGAGAAGGCTGACGAGGATTGCACGCAGAAGATTGGGGGTGTTCATACGGTCGGTTCCACAGTGTGGGCTATGCCCATGGCACAAGGCACGAAGAGGTGGAATTGTGGCAAAGAGGCAGCCGCGATACAAGTGACGAAGCGAACGCGGGGGGCAGCACGTTCCCGTCAGGGCACTTGCAGGTATGTCATATGTGACATATCATCCAAGGTCGAACATGGCGGATAGACCACTGGTTTGGCTGCATGGTGAAGTGAAGACGCCTCCTTTTTCCGAGGAGGCGCGTCGCACCGCTGGTTTCCTTCTGCGGCTTATATAAAGAGGTGCATCATTGTCGACGCCGAGTTCGAGGCCGATGCCTGACATCGGGCCTCGGTGCCATGAACTCAGGATTCCTGACTCCGAAAGGCGTGTGACCTGGCGTCTTGTCTACCGGATCGATGATGACGCAGTGATCATCGGCGCGGTGTTCGAAATGAAGACGCAGAACACCTCGCGGCAAGTTATCGACGCGTGCATTCGCCGGTTCAGGTTGTACGACACTGCAAGCCACTGAGGCGCCTATGAACCACACAAAACAGAAGAAACTCGAAAAGGCAGGCTTCAAGGTCGGTTCCGTGCAGGAGTTCTTGCATCTCTCTGATGAGGAAATGGCCTTGATTGACATCAAGGTCCGCCTCGTTGAGATGCTCAAGGCCACGAGAAGATCGAACAGCATCACACAGGAGCGATTGGCTAGGCGCATCGCGTCGAGTCAGTCGCGCGTGGCCAAAATGGAAGCCGCCGGTCCTGATGTGAGCCTCGATCTGATCTGCAAGGCCCTGTTCTCACTTGGCGTGTCCCGGCAGGCGATCGGCAAAACGATCGCCTCAAACTGCGCGGCATGACAAAGGCGGTCACTTCAATGTCATTCAAACACGTTGCACGAGCGGCCTCTCCTCTGAATCGTCGCCAGTTCCTCGCCGGCCTCTGCGGGGCCGCGGCCGCCCTCAGCGCTTCCCCGTTCTCCTCGTCACAGGAAGCCGTCCACGCCGTTCCGCTCATTCACCAAACCGACCTCTTCCGCCCGCACATGGACCCCGACGACCATTTTGACCTCGCCTGCGTCTACGGCCTGGCGCACATGGGGAAAGTGAAACTTCTCGGCGTCCTGTGCGACTATCCGCCCCCGCGACACCCGGCCGATCCCGATATCTCGGCCGTCGCCATGCTGAACCGCCTCACCGGACTGGCCGCCCCACTGGTGACCGGCTCAGCACAAAAGCCGGCCTCGCGCCGGGACAAACTCGAAGCCGCATCGCCGCGCGACCTGCACGGGGTCAACTGGCTGCTGCAAACGCTCCGCGAGTCGCCCGAACCGGCCGTGATCACCATCGTGGGATCCTGTCGCGATGTCGCCGTGGCCGGCCGGCGAGACCCGGAACTGTTCACCAAAAAGTGCCGGGCGATTTATCTGAACGCCGGCACGGGCGCTCCCGACCGGCGGCCGGGGGATGGTGTGGAATACAACGTGGAACTCGACCCCGGCTCGTACGCGGGAGTGTTCGACATTCCCTGCCCGGTGTACTGGATGCCCTGCTTCGAGCGTCTCGCGGCCGGGAAATTCGTAGGCGAACGGCACGGAACCTATTACACGTTCATGATGGGCGAACTGTTCGCGAAGCTGTCGCCGCCGATGCAGCGGTATTTCCTGAGCATGTTGGAGAAGGAAACGGGGACGCGCTGGCTCGAATCGCTGAACCGCCCCGTGGACCCGGCCAGGCTCGAGCACTGGGGCAGGCAGACGCGGAACATGTGGTGTACGGCCGGTTTCCTGCATCTGGCCGGCCTGGAATTGGGCAACGACGTCTACCGCTTCGTGCCCGTGAAGGTCGATTGCGATGACACCGGCCAGACCAGGTGGACCGAGGGCGAATCGCAGCCGGCACGATACAAATTCGAGGTGACCGATCGGCCGCGATATGCCGCGGCCATGACCCAGGCGCTGGTGACACTGGTGGGCAAAGGGAACATCAATGACGAGCGATGAGAGATGAACGATGAAGGGTGAGCAACCCGCCATGCCTCTGTTGTTCATCGCTCGTCATTCGTCCTTCATCGTTATCTCGCAGTGGCTGATGCCGCCAGATCCCGCGTCAGCGCGGGGACACCGAGCCGCAGGAATCCTCCGTCAGCCGTGGCGTCGTCCGTACGGATCACCTGCCCCGTGTACGTGTCCCACCACTGCACCTGATAAGCTCCGCCGCGCGGTACCGGCAGGCGCAGCATCAGGCCCGTGAACGTCCGCGGCGCCTGCTCGACATTCTTCCAGCTCGATTCGACATCGTGCAGCCAGGCGATCACCTGGCCGCTCGAAGCGTCGGAGAGCACATGCCGCCGGATGCGGGCGTGTGACGGCATGGCGCCGGCGAGCGAAATCGAGTTGATCTTCAGCCAGTCGCCCGCCACGTTGTCGATCGCGATGGTGTGCCTGCCGGCGGGGATCTCCACGGATCGGTCGACGTCGAAGGTGGCAAAGTAGTGCTGTTTGTTCGGGTCGGTCGTCTTGTTGGACTTCTGATCCGCTCCGCCCGGCGCCGCGCTGAATGGCCAGTCGGCCACCGGCTTGTTATCCACCCAAACCCGCAGCAGCGCCGACGCCGACACCTCGGCCACGCGCACCGTCAGCTTGCTGCCCTTCGCCAGGTCCACGGCCATCGTCAGCTTTGCCGCCATGTCCTTCTTGGCCGGCCCGAAAAAGAACTGCGGCAGCTTGCCGCTCAATCGCCCGTCGGCGCCCAGGACCAGGGACTCGGGCCTGCTCTTTTCCCATCCCGCCGTCGGGTACAGCACTAGGTCATCAAACGTGGACGGCTGGTCCGGCGAAAGCCCGCACACCGGCGCCTCCACGCTGCGGAAGTCCCGCTTCGCCCATTCCACCGTTTCCGTAAACTTCGCCAGCGGCGCGAACTGGCCCCACAGGTTCTTCGGCCCCACGTAGTTGTCCCACCACCAGATGCAGCCGCTCCCGGCCGCTCCGTCGAACACCGCCGACCACAGCCCGTTGTGGAAGTTGATGCCCTTGCCCTGCGGGTCGTACTTGCCGTCGGGGGCGCGCCAGTCGATCCCGAACTCGGCCAGCAGATGCGGCTTGGGTACCGCATCCCATTTGTGCAGCTCCGTCCCGATTTTGGCCGGGAAGTCCACGATCGAGCCGCCGTCGCCGTACAGGTGCGTCTGCACCAGGTCGATGCAGTCCATCTTCCACACCTCGGCCTGATGCTTGCCCGCGTATGACGTCGTCACCAGCCGGCCGTACGGGTCGGTCGCCTTGAGAAATCGCGCCATATCCTCCGTCCAGGTCGGCGGGATGTCGAACCGCACCAGATCCTGCTCGTTCCACAGTTCCCAGAACCCGAGC
>JBEKVL010000700.1:0-3836 GCA_049514055.1 Tepidisphaeraceae bacterium
GGCCGCGTTTGGCATGGGCGTTAAGGCGACGTTCGATGATCTGAAGGATCTACAGCTTGAATCCAGGCCTTTTCGTGAGGCGGCGGCCCGCGTCAACTCCTCGATTGGGCCGGGTCCGATCGCCTTTGAGAATTCACACTGGGGCATCACCCTGGCGTTCTTCCTGGATCGAAAACTGATTGGATTCCCGCCGGATGGGGACGTCGCGGCGGCGGAGAAGGGGTATCGCGACCTCGGGGCAGCGGCATTCGTCATCAGCACGGCGAAACCCGGCGACGACCATCCCGGCCGCAAATTGGTGGCTCGGCCCGGCTGGCGATTGGCGCTGCGGCTGGATCTGTGCGAGGTCTACGTGTTCGCACCATAGGGCCGCACCACGCGTGGTGGCTATTCGACACTCGCTTCCTGCCGTTTGCGGGCGGAGTCCCAGTTGAGGACCTCGCCCACGATGTCTGCCAACTCAGCCAATGCGGCGGGTGTGGCGCGGCCGAGAAGGGCGATGGTGCTGCGGCGGTGAACGAGATCACAGAGGTGGACGACTTGCTCGTTCGTGGCAATACGCTGGATTTCTTCGACCGTGTACTCGGGGAGTGATCGGAGGGGGTGTTCGGCAGTGTGCGCATATGCCTCGGCGCAGGTGCCGTACCGGTCGAGGAGATCGGCGATGCGGGGTTCGGAGAGGCCGGACGATTGGGATACGCGTTTGATCCAGGCAGTGTGTTGGTCGGGGTTTGCCGGGAAGTTCTTGCCGCCGCCGATGGGGAGGTGGGTGGTGGCTTGGCGTCGTTCAAGCCCGAGACGATCGAGAACCTGGTCGGTGGTCTGCTCGGCCAGGGCGCGGAAGGTGGTCCATTTACCACCGATGAGGTTGTAGACAGGGAATGGGCGGTTGGTATCGGGGTCGAGGATGCGGATCGTGTGCCCGCGGCTGATGTTGGCGGTGACGTCGGTGCTGGCAGCCGGCAGCGGCCGGACGCCGCAATCGGTGAAGACGATCTGCTGCCGCGCGATCGTAAAGCCGGGGAAGACGCCGCGGAGGGTCGTCAGCATGTACTCGATTTCGGTTTCGTCGCACTTAGCCGCGTCGGGGTAGTCGACGGGGATGTCGGTCGATCCCATGATGATCTTGTCCAGGAACGGGAAGACGATGCAGACCCGGCCGTCGCTGTGCTGGTAATACACCATGCGGTCGCCGAGAGCCTGATACAGTTGCGGACAATCGACGACTAGGTGGGAACCTTTGGTGCCGCCCATGAAATGGGTCTTGACGCCGAGAATGGCGTTGGTGCGATCGACCCAGGCGCCGGTGGCGTTGATGACGATGTCCGCCTCGACGGTGAGAACCTTGCCGGTGGCCAGGTCTTTGAGGATGACGCGGCCGGATTCGAGGCCCTGAGGGGCGACGTAGTTGAGGGCGGCGCAGTCGGGATTGGCCGCCAGGGCGTCGGCGATGAGTTCGATGCAGAGTCGCTCGGCCTGGGTGATTTTCGCATCCCAGTAGGTGGCCGTGGCGACGATGGCCGGGTCGAGGCCGGGAATCTCGCGCAGGGACTGCTCGCGGCCGGTGAGGCAGTGCGTGGGCGTACGCCGGTCTTTGCGGGTGACCAGATCGTAGAACATCAGGCCGAGGCGCGTGATGAAGGAACCGCGTTCGCCGGGCCGGACGGAGAAGCCGCAGAAGATCAGGGCGGAGCGCAGGAATCCGCCGAGATGAGAATAGAGCGGGATCGTGGTACGCAGGGGGGAGACGTAGTGCGGGGCGTTGGCCAGCAGGCGGTTGCGTTCGAGGAGCGATTCCCGCACCAGTGCGAACTCGCGGTTTTCAAGGTAGCGCAGGCCGCCGTGGATCATGCGCGAGGATTTGGAACTGGCGCCGGCGGCAAAGTCGGCTTTGTCGACCAGCAGGCAGCGGACGCCCTGCATGGCGAGTTCGCGCAGGAGACCGATGCCGTTGATCCCGCCGCCGAGAATGATCACGGGGATGCGGGGGTGTCGGCCGAGGGCGTGGATGGTTGCCTGTCGCGTGGTCATGTGCGGTATCGAGGGTTCATGGTCCGGACAATACGGCCGTTGGGCGAATTGGCTCCGAGAGGCCCAACAGATCATCCGCCCCATCGGGGCGGGTCGGTGCGTGCCTATCTTCACCCGGGGCGAAGCTTCGCACAACCCTGGGCTGAGTCTTCCAGCCCCGGTGGGGAGTGTATCCTGCACCCGCCTCAGGCCGCGATGGCACGATGCGGCTCTTCGATGTTCGTCTCGGGCCGGACAACGGCCGCCTCGCGGCGGCATCGCGCACACTGGAGCAACGTCAGGCTGGCCAGCAGCGGGACGGACAGTTGCAGCCGCAGCAATCCGGCCAGGCTCGATCCGAGCAACGTCCAGACATAGAGCGCCATCCAGACGCGGACGATCCATCGATCCGCCGACGAGTCGGATCGGTGTGCGAGGAAGTCGGCCGCCAGCAGCGTTCCGGGGATGGCCAGCAGCAACAGGTCGTAGTCGAAGTAGAATGGCATCAGCAACGGCATGCCCAGGAATGTTGCGGCGATCATTCGGCCGGCGATGCTGCGGCGGGACTCCGCCGGTGTGTCCGGGCGATTGATCTCGCGACGGGCGCGAATCAACATTCCCAGGATCAACGCGGCCATGCCGAGCATGCACCCGGCGGAGATCGACCAGGCGAGCGTCGAGGTGGTCCCGAGCGTGTGTCCTTGCAGCAACAGACGCCAGAAGCCTTTGAACGTGATGTGCCTTTCCCAGCGATAGTGGTTCGTTTCCTGAAACCACTGGAGATTTGACGGCATCCGCGTCAGCCAGTCGCCCAGGAGATCCGGCGAGAAGATCGCCGCCATCGCCACCAGCCCGCCGCCCGTGAGCACCATGCCGAGAATCGCCCGCCGCCCCAGCGTGATCGCCATCGCCGCGGCCACCGCCATCGCCAACTGCGGCTTGTAGACCATCAATCCCGCGACCAGCCCCGCCAGCAGATCCGGCGGCAGGAGCGTGCATGTTCTTCCGGGAACAGCTCGTGGCCGTCCGAATCGGGTGGCATGGGCGTCTCGCCCATGGTGTCGGTGCTCCGACACATTCTCGTTGACCGGAAACATAGGCGAGCTCAATGGCAAGCCCCTCCAGTTTCCCTGGCACGCGGCCGCCAGCCAAAGGCGTGTGGCCACGGCGAGGATGAGCAGCGACGTGAACGTGTTCTGCGCGTGCATCAACGCCTGGCTGAATGGCAGCGACACCACGACGAGCGCCACCACCAGGCCGCCGGACTTCCAGGATCGATCCGGCAGCAGTCGCCACAGGATTGCCAGCGCCAGCGCACAGCAGGCCAGATTCACAGCCCACCACACATGCAGGGCGATGGGGAACGGGAGCCTGGCCAGCGGCCGGAAGATCCACGCATAGAATGGCGGGTTCCAGAATGGCCCGTAAGTGCCGTGGAGTTCGAGCCCCCAGCGTCGCGCCTCGGCTTCCTGGAAGGACCGCAGGGCCGGCAGGTCGTACACGTTTTCGGGCCGGCCGGTGTTCAGGAAATGTCCCGCCGTGTAGAAGGCGAGAAAGTCGTAGCCGAGCATGGATCGTCCGATTGACCGCTGGCGCGACAGGAACATGTTTCCGGCGGTGATGGTGAGGATGAACGCGCCCAGGAGCGAAGCGCCGATCCAAAGCCGCGTGGGCAGGGAGTGGCGGAAAAGGGAGAACGCCATATAAGTTCCATCGGATGGCACGGGATACGCCATTGGCGGATGCCGCATATTGGGTTTCTCTGGTGTGCCGCAGAATTGAATCGCATGGACCGCATTCAATGGAATAATTAAAGTGGACTGTGC
>JBEKVL010000701.1:0-3823 GCA_049514055.1 Tepidisphaeraceae bacterium
GGGTGAGATCGTTCAGCGGCGGCATGGCGCGGCCGGCGAGGAAAAAGACGATGATGGCCCACATGAACATACCCGGCCAGACAAAGATGGCCAGCAGGAACAGGGTCCACATGGCCAGGCTGCTGATGGTCCGCCCCGTGTGGCTCCCGAACATCGCACGCGCCATATGGCCGCCGTCGAGCTGGCCGATCGGCAGAAGGTTCAACGCGGTGATGAACAATCCCAGCCAGCCGGCGAATGCCAGCGGGTGGAGGCGCAGGATGTGGCCGTATTGCAGCGAATCGCCCAAGGACATTTTGGCCAGAAGTGCCAGGAGAATGGACGACCCGGCGGAGGTGCCGCCCATCATGTGCGGCTGGACGAGCGTGGCCCCTGGAATGACCAGCGAGAGCCTCAGTCCGACCAATAGGGCAGGAATGGCGATGACCAACCCCGCCAGCGGCCCGGCCACCGCCACGTCGAACAGAGACTTGCGGTTTTCAGTGGGCGACTTCATCTGAATGAACGCGCCAAACGTGCCGAGCGCAAAAGGAACGGGGATGAAATACGGAGGCGTCACGCGAATGCCGTGATACCTGGCCGCGAAGTAGTGGCCCAGTTCGTGGACGCCCAGGATGGCCATGAGCCCAAGGGAATAGGGCAGACCAACGGCAAATCGAGTTGGCTCCCGTAGCAGATTGACGCCTTGATGGGCGGCGCCTGCCCAGGTGGTCGTCAGAATGGTCAGGAAGAACAGCAACCAGTTGATCGCCGGGCGAACCGGCCTGTCCATCGCCACATGCCGGGTGGATTGAGGCACGAGCAAGACCGTCGCTCCAAGACCCTCGTCTTCCTGCAATATGGGCACGGCTTCGGAACCGGCATCTTGCTTGAGCCGCTCATAGACCTTGCCCGCGGACACCTTCAGCGGCCCGCGAAACACCCTCACGCCGTCGTATTCGGCCGCCGTCTGGACATCCATGACTTCGCGCACGCCCGGCGGTTGCTCATTCGGCAACAGCCGCCGCGGACCCGCGGACGGGGGCTCCAGCACTGCCTCTTCCCGCGGCCGTCCCAGTAAAGTCCATATCAGCAAGAAGCTCAGCAGCAAACCAAACCAGAACCACAGCACCCCGAGCGCCATTCCACCACCCGGCGATAGGAACAGAACCGACAGCGGCAGGATCAGGGCAAGAATGACCAGCAACCTGGTCGAAGTGTGGTGTCGCATCAGATGAACTCCGTCTGCATTGTAGGGGTCTTCAGGCTCAAGTCATTCTCGATCTCGCCAGAATGGAATGGGTACGGCTGTAAAATACGGCTGTAAACTACCCTTGTCGTCTGTATACTTCAGGTGTATTTGGAGTGGATGCTGGTCGACGAGTTGACCGACTGGATGAAATCCATGGCACGTTCGATTCCATCGCGAAGCACGGCGCGACCGGGACAGGCGGATAAGCCTTCTGGGGCCGGCGGCGAGCCTACACCCGCGGGGAATCATGCCGGGGAGCCTAACGCGATGGCGGTGGTCTGCCTGGGCGCCTCGGCAGGCGGGCTGGCGGCCTGCCGTCTGTTTTTCGACAAGATGCCTTCCGACAGCGGCATGGCGTTTGTCGTGGTCCAGCACCTGGACCCGGTACACAAGAGCGAAATGGCGTCGCTGCTGGGGCGGTGTACCCGCATGCCGGTCGTGGAGGCCTCGAAAGGGCTCGCGGTCGAGCCCAACCACGTCTACGTGATCCCGCCCAACACGGCCCTGGCCATCAGCCAGGGGCGGCTGTGGCTCAGCACGCCCACAGAAATTCGCGGGCGACAGTTGCCCATCAACTTCTTTCTGCGGTCGCTGGCTGAGGAATATCAGCATCGCGCCATCGGCATTGTGCTGTCGGGCACCGGCGGCGATGGCACGCTGGGTCTGGCGGCGGTGAAAGCCGCCGGCGGGATGACCCTCGCCCAGAATCCGCAGACGGCCGAACATGACGGCATGCCGCGCAGTGCCATCGCCAGCGGCTGCGTCGATCATGTGCTGTCCGTCGAGCAGATGCCGCCGGTGCTTATCAAGTACGCCCGTCACCCGTATGTCCGGAGCCCAGACGGATCGTCCCCTTTGGACAAGACGCCGGAAGCGCCGTTTCTGGCGATTCTGAGCCTGTTGTGTACGCGGGCCAAGTTCGATTTCCGCAACTACAAACAGGGTACGCTTCGCCGGCGGATGTTCCGACGGATGAGCCTCCGTCACATCACGCGGCTTGAGGATTACCTGGAACTCCTGCAGAATGACAGCAACGAAGTCCAGGCTCTGATCAGCGATTCGCTCATAAGCGTCACCCATTTCTTCCGTGATCCCGAGGCATGGAAGGTGCTACAGGCAGAGGCCATCCGGCAATTGGTGGCGCAGAAGACCGGCGACGAGCCGATCCGCGCCTGGGTGGCGGGCCGTGCCACAGGCGAAGAGGCCTATTCCGTGGCGATGGTGTTGCTGGATGAACTTTCGGCCGCGGGCAAGGAATGCGGGGTGCAGGTCTTCGCCTCCGATGTGAACCGTGAAACAATCGCGACGGCCCGGTTTGGCGTCTACGCCGAGAGCCTGGCTGCCGATGTCGCGCCACAGCGCCAGCGCCGCTACTTCGTCCGCGAGGGGGATCATTTCCGCGTCCGCGCCGAGCTGCGCGACGCCGTGGTATTCGCGGAGCATAACCTGCTGGTGAACCCGCCCTTCCCGAAGGTGGACCTGATCACCTGTCGCAATCTGCTGATCTACCTGGACTCGGATGCACAGAAGAAAATCCTGACACTGTTTCATTATTCCCTGCGTCCAGGCGGCTGCCTGTTTCTGGGCAGCGCCGAAACCATGGGCGAGCAGCCTGACCTGTTCCGCTCGGTCTCGCGCAAGTGGCGTATCTACCGCCGCATTGGTCCCAGCCGGTGGGAGCAATTGTCCATTCCATGTGGCGCAACACAGGAACTGGTGTCCGTGGCGGCTGGCGTGACTCCATCCCCATCGCGTCCACGCGTTACGGAGGTGGCCCAGCAACTGATCCTCGATCGCTACGCACCCGCCTGCGTGGTAATCAATCACAAGCACGAGATCCTCTATACCTGCGGGCCGACACAGAATTATCTGACGCAGCCGGCCGGTGCAATGTAGACCGACCTGCTGGCCTGGGTACAGGATATTCTGCGCGCCAGACTCCGGGCCGCGTTGCGCGATGCGCAGGCCACGGAGAAGACCGTGACCCTCCCCGATTTGCGGGTTCGGCGCGGCCGGGCGATACGCGTCACCAGCGTCACCATCGAGCCCTTGCATACGCCTCGACAGGCCGCAGGATTGATTCTGGTGACTTTTCGAGCCGCGGCTCGAGCGCTGGCGGCCGCACCCGCCGAACCGGCCGAGACCAGCAATGGTTCGCTGGTGCGGCAACTCGAAGATGAGTTGCAGACCGCGCAGGACGACCAGAGAACGACGATCGATGAGCTCGAGATCGCCAACGAAGAGCTCAAGGCAGCCAACGAGGAAGCGACCTCGGCCAATGAGGAACTCCAGTCATCCAATGAGGAACTCGAGACGTCCAAGGAGGAATTGCAGTCCCTCAACGAGGAACTGTCCACAGTCAACAGCCAGTTGCAAGTCAAAGTCGACGAGTTGGACGCCAAGACCAACGATCTGAACAACCTTCTGACCAGCACGGACATCGCCACGCTATTTCTCGACCGGCAATTTCGCGTCAAATGGTTCACTTCGGCCACGACACGGCTGCTGCGCCTGCAGCCAACAGACATCGGCCGGCCGATCGGCGATTTCGCGCAGAAGTTCACCGGTGGCGATCTGCTTCAGGACGCCGAA
>JBEKVL010000702.1:0-3822 GCA_049514055.1 Tepidisphaeraceae bacterium
CTGGGGCAGGGGCAGGACACCTGGCTGCTGGCGGGGGCAAACGACCTGTGGAAGTGCAGTCTGGCGGAGAATTGCGTCTGGCGCAATACCACCAATTCGACCACTTGCATGAGCGCGAAAGTGGGGGAATATCAGCACGCGCTGGCCTGGAATGCTGCCAATCCGCTGGAGATTTTCCTGGGCAACGACAGCGGATTGTGGCGTTCGATGGACGCCATCGGGGAGACCGGCTCGGTGTGCGACGGGGGCGACGCGACGCACTTTCAGAACCTGAATGGCGGTCTGGGGTCCCTGGCCGAGGCTGAGAGCCTGGCGCAGTCGCAGGCAACACCCTATGCGCTGATGGCCGGGCTGGGGGCCAACGGAACCGCCGGGGTCAAAGACAGCAGCGCACCCAGCGGCAACTGGCCGCAGATCTTGAACGGCGAGGGCGGTCCAGTGGCGATTGACCCCACCAATGACTCGAACTGGTTTGTGAACAATGCGGCCGGGGTCTCGATTCACACTTGTTCGCAGGCATCGGCCTGTACCGAGGCGGCGTTTGGAGCCAGTGGCGGAGTGAACGATACGGACGTGGGCGGGGATGGCCTGACGATGACCACTTCCGCGCCGTTTCTGGTGGATGCGGTGGACCACACGCAACTGCTGGTGGGCACCTGCCGGGTGTGGCGCGGGGTGAATTCCGGAGGCTGGACGGCGGCCAACGCGGTGAGCCCGGTGCTCGATACCGGCGCAACCGGCGTGGCCTGCAATGGCGATGCCGTGATCCGCTCGATGGCCGCTCTAAACCTGGGAAACGGCAAGGAAATCGTTTATGTGGGGATGTATGGAGAAGCCAACGGCGGCGCGGGTCTGCCGGGGCATGTATTGAGCGCCATCATCAATCCCGCCAGTTCCACCTTGCCGGTTTGGACCGATCTGACCGTGAATCCGGTCAGCAACAATAGCAAGACCTTGAACTACTACGAGATGGATATTTCCGACATCTTCATTGACAGCCACGACCCGACCGGCCAGACGGTGTATGTGACGGTGGAGGGATTCAGGCAGGCCGGCGAAGTGGTGCAGACGCTTTATCGGTCCACAAACGGCGGATAAAGCTGGGCTTCGGTGGTCTCCAATCTTCCCGAAACCCCGGTCAGCGGCCTGGTGATCGACCCGCAGGATGCCAATACGGCATATGTGGCCACCGATGTGGGTGTGTATTCGACGCGGGCGATTGGAAACTGCGGGAACAGCGCCGCCAATTGCTGGTCGGTCTATGGAGCGGGCCTGCCCAAGGCTCCCGCTGTGGCATTGACCACCACTCCGGCGACGGCGACGGCGCAATTGCTGACGGTGGCCACCTATGGGCGGGGTTTGTGGCAGATTCCACTGTGGACGTCAACCACGCAGTCGGCGCTGACCACGGCGACTGCGCTGCCGGTTTCGCTGAGCTTTGGCACCCAGGCGTATGGGGTGGCGAGCGCGGCGCAGGCGGTCACGGTGACGAATACCGGGACAGTGGCTTTGACGCTGAGCGGGATCACGATGAGTGGTGATTTCAGCGAGACGGACAATTGCCTGAATGCGCCGGTCAGCGCGGGGGCCACCTGCACGATCGAGGTGACGTTTACCCCCGGGTCGCAGGGGAGCCTTACGGGCTCGATGGAGATCGGGGCCAACGTTGTGGGCGGCAGCCTGACGGTGGCGTTGAGCGGGACGGGCGGCGCGCCGCCGACGGTGAGCCTGACGCCGGGCAATGTGGTCTTTGGCAACGTCGAAGTGGGGACAACTTCGGCTCCGCTGCAGGTGACGGCGACCAACAGCAGTTCGACGGCCACGGCGATTACTTCAGTGGTCGTAACCGGGCCGTTTGCCCTGGCCTCGAACTCCTGCGGCACCACATCGCTGCCAGCGGATGCGGCCTGCAACCTGATGGTGACCTTTGATCCCACCGTGGCAGGCGCAGCCACTGGAACACTGACCTTTGTGGACGCAGCCGGGACGCAAACAGTGGCCCTCAGCGGTACCGGCGCGGCACCACCCACCGACACGCTGTCGCCGACTTCGCTCGCCTTTCCGGGTACGATCATCGGGCAGTTGTCGGCGGCGCTGACGGTATCGATCACCAACAGCGGCGATGTGCCGCTGACCTCGATTGCGGTGTCGGTGACCAGCGGTGCCTTTCAGGCCTCGAACAACTGCACCACGCAACTGGTGGGGCACGCCAGTTGCTCCATCAGCGTGGTCTTTGCGCCGATCGCCGTGGGGGCGCAGACCGGCACGCTGACGGTCTCTGACATTTTGAAGACGCAGACGGTGCCGCTGTCGGGGGTGGGCTTGCTGCCGCCGACCTTTGCCGTGACTCCGCTCAGTCTGGTGTTTTCCACCCAGGCGGTGGGGACAACCAGCGCGGCGCAGACGGTGACCATCAGCAACACCGGCGGAGCGCCGATGGCCAATGTGGGCTTTCAGATCATCGGCGGGTCGGCGGCGGCTTTTGCTACGGGAGCCACCACCTGTGGAGCCACGTTGAGCAATGTGAGCGGCAGCAACAGTTGCACGGTGCAGGTGACGTTTGCGCCAGCGACGACAGGGGGAAGCGCGGCGACGCTGGTGATTTCATCCTCCACCATCGGCGTACAGCAGGTGGAGGTGGCGCTGACCGGCAACTCTGTATCGAGTACTGGGCTGACCGTCAGCCCCACCCAGTTGACCTTTGCCGGGGTGGTTGTGGGCACACCGAGCGCGGCGCAGACGGTGACGATTTCAAACTCGGGGTCGATTGCGGCGACGGCGCTGACGCTCAACATTGCTCCCCCCTTCAGCGTGACGGCCAATACCTGCGCAACGTCGTTGGCGGCAGGGGCCAACTGCACGGTGGGGGTGGTGTTTACCCCGTCAGTGAGCGGGGCGGCGTCGGGAGTGCTGGGCATCAGTTCCACCTCGGTGACCACCCCGGCCAGCGTGGGCCTGAGCGGAATCGGGGGCACGGCGGCCACCATCCAGGCGACGCCCGCGGTGGTGAGCTTTGGCGCCATCGGAGTGGGCAACCCCAGCAGCGCCAACACTGTAACCATCACCAATGCCGGGACTCTCAGCAGCCTGACAGGCTTGGCTCTGACCGCCTCCCAGGGCTTTCAACTAGCCGGCAACACCTGCGGGGCGACGTTGGCGCCGGGCGCCAGTTGTACCGTGGGCGTCCAGTTCCTGCCCACCGCCACGGGAACGGTGACCGGGACCCTGACGATTGCCTCCGACACCGGCAAGGCGCAGGTTACGTTGTCGGGAACGGGATTCGACTTCACGGTGACAATCTCCGGCAGCGGCAGCCAGACGGTTTCCAGCGGGTCGACCGCCAGTTACACGCTGTCGATTGCCTCGTCGGTCAACGTGCAGGCGACCTTTTCCTTCCAGTGCGGCACACTGCCCGCGTATACGCTGTGCGTCTTCAATCCCGCCACCGAGACCATCAACGGCGGCGCAACCGGGACCGAGACTGTTCAGTTTTTGACCGGCCAAACCAGCTCAGCCCAGTTGCGGCGGCCACGGATCAGGCCGTCAGCTTCCGGGCGGTCGGGGTGGGCGGTGATTCCGCTGCTGTGCGGACTGTTGGCGCTGCCCCTGGCGGCGCGGCGGCGCTGGCGGGTGCTGGCTGCTCTGATGCTGCTGGCTGTGCTGGTCGGCTCCGTCAGCAGTTGCTCGGGCTCGGGCGGGGGCTCCAGTGGTTCGGGCGGATCGGGAGGCTCGGGCGGTTCCGGATCGAGCATCACTCCGGCTGGGACCTACTCGATTTCGGTGACGGTGAGCGCCGACGGCGTGCAGCACAACGTGGTACCG
>JBEKVL010000703.1:0-3821 GCA_049514055.1 Tepidisphaeraceae bacterium
TCATCCGGCAAGGGCAGTGCCTTCGGGACCAAAGGTATCCCACGCCCACGCCAGGTCGTACATGCGCTGCAGGCCGATCCAGACCGTCTGCGGGCCGGGCTCGCTGTTGGGCCGCTCCACATAGCCGCCCAACCGCGCGACCAGATGCACTATGGTGGACAGGCGGGGCCTCTTTTTGGGAGGTTTTTTCCGGTGGACCGCCGTCCACACCGCCTTCCATTCCGACGGCTCGAAAATCGTCTCGCAATCCGCGTCGGGACAGCTTCGTCCCATATGGCACACAAACAAGGTTCTCCAGGCCACGATCAGGTACATCGACAGGCAGGGCAACACGCGGTCCACATGCTCGAAACGCCGCCGCTCGATCCGGCAGCCCGACTTGAGCGTGCGGAAGAAAATCTCGATGTTCCACCGCACGCAGTAGTATTCGACGATCGTCCGCACCTGCTCGGGCGTGTCGATCGGCAGCGTCGTCACCAGAATCCACTCCACCGGCGTCTCCCCGGCCGGGGGATTTATCTCCCGCACCAGCACCACGTTCGCCTCCACCGGCGGCAGTTTGCGGTCGTGACGCCACGGTGGCCGCAAGGTCACCTTGGCGGCCCGCACCTCCGCCTTGAGCTGCCGGCCCCGACGCGCGGTCCCCCGGACGCCATCCTTCGCCTGGGTCTTGGCTTCCCGCGCCCGCGCCTGCAGTTCGACCTCATACAGCACCGGCGCGGCCAGCAGCGTCTCCCGCAAACGCTCCGGTGACTCTTCCTGCAAGGCCCGGTCCTGGCAGGCGCGAATCAGCCAATGCACCGCCGGTTCGCCACACGGCTCGGCCGGCAACTCATAGATGTCCGCCTCGCTGTCGGCCAGGCAGACGCAAGTGATTCCCGGCAACTGTTTGGCCACCTCCCGCGCCTGACGCAGCCCGGTGAGCCAGCGCAGGCTCTCCTTCTCTTCGATCGGCGTGCGTTGCCGCTCGCTCCGCTGCTTCGCCGAGGCGTGCGACACGCCCTCGGTGCGGTTGTTCACCTCCGCCCACACCGTCCCCAGCGGAACGCCATCCGGCCCAAAGGCTTGCATCTCGTGCAGCAGAACGCCGGGCCGGACCCCGTCCAGGGTTCCCGCCCCCACCACCTCCTGCTCCGGCCGCGTCAGATCGATCTCGGTCGTGTCCTGCACCATGAGCACCGTCTTCTGCCCACGCAGCCGCTCCTTGGTTCGCGCGATATGCGGCCCCAGCACCTTGTCGAAGGTCACCTTGTCGTTGTCGAAGAAACGATAGGCCGCCGCCATCTCCGCCTTGCCGCCACAGGCGGCCGGAATGCTCAGGTTCGGACGATTGCCCAAGGCAGACAACAAAACGGCCATTCGGGCGTCCAGCCGCTCGTCTCCCAGATCCGCTGTCGCCGCCTCTTCGTTAGCCCAGGGCGTGATCATACCGTCACTCCTTTGACAGGTGTTTCCCGAAAACCACTCGTGGGATACTTGATCGGCAAATGCCCCGATTTGCCGACAAAAAATGTGTGGAACAACGAGGGCGCAAGCCCCTGGACCAGAGATTCGTCGCAACCGCCAGCCGCGAAGCGGCGACAGTAACCCGTTCGAAAGAGCACCGTCGCCCCATTCGGGGCTCAGGATTGCATGCCGCCTGTTCCCAGCGGCTCACGCCGTTGGCTATTGACCTGCGCCGCTCCGCGGCGAAGAGCAAGCCACGTCACTCTTCCCGATTCACGGCTGCCGCGGGGCCTGGTTCCTCGACCGAGACGAACACCCGCGGCAGCCGCCAGTCGAAGGCGATGGCCAGCAGGCGCACGCCGATGGTGATGGACATGGCCGTGAACAGGCCGGCCATGCTGCCGGCGCCCATCACGCGGGCCAGCATCAGCCCGGCCGCGCCGAGGATGATCGGCGTGACGTACAACTCGTTGGTCAGCACCAGCGTGCGTTTCTGGGCGACGACGTCGCGGATCACGCCGCCGGCACAGCCGGTGAAAGTGGCCACCATCAGCACGGAGAGCCAGTTGATGTCCGGAGTGCTCCAGGCGGCCTGGGCGGTCAGGGCGGCGAAGGTGCCCAGGCCCAGGGCATCGCTGAGCATGAAGAGCCGCTCGCGTTTGCGCAGCGAGTTGGGAAAGAGAAACGTCACCACGACGCTGAGCAGGATCACCAGCGGATAGTTGATGTCGCGCAGGCACATCACCTGCCGGCCGAGCACCAGATCGCGGATGGTCGATCCGCCGACGGCCGTGGCTCCGGCGAGGATGGTCATGCCGACAATGTCCGGCTTGCGGTCCAGCACGCGCAGGGCGCCGGAGAAGGCGAAACTGGCCGTGCCGATGAGGTCGATGCAGTAGATCGCGGTGGCGGCGTCGAATTTCATGGCAATTTGTAATATAAACGGAAATCTATGACTCCGCGAACCCGCCAATTTGCTTCCGACAACTGTGCCGGCATCTGTCCCGAGGCCTGGGCCGCCATGGCCGAGGCCAACCAAGGCCACGTCCGCTCGTACGGCGACGACGAATGGACGGCCAAGGCGGCCGACATGATGCGCGAGATCTTTGAGACCCAGTGCGAGGTCTACTTCGTCTTCAACGGCACCTCCGCCAACGCGCTGGCCGTGTCGTCGCTGTGCCAGAGCTATCACTCGGCGATCTGTCACGAGGTTTCGCATCTGGAAACCGATGAATGCGGTGCGCCGGAGTTCTTTTCCAACGGCGTGAAGATTCTCACGGTGGATACGCCGGACGGCCGGGTCACGCCGGAATCGATCGAGCGGCTGGTGAGCCGCCGCACCGACATTCACTTTCCCAAGCCGCGGATGGTGTCGATCACCAATGCCACCGAGGTGGGGACCGTCTACACACCCGAGCAAGTGTCGGGCATTTCCCACAGTTCGCGCAAGCAGGGCCTGCACCTGCACATGGACGGCGCCCGCTTGTCCAACGCCATCGCGACGCTTGGCTGCAAACCGCGGCAGATCACCTGGCAGGCCGGCGTGGATGTGCTCTCGTTCGGCGGCGCCAAGAACGGCCTGGCGGCCGGCGAGGCGGTCATTTTCTTCAACACCGCGCTGGCGCATGAGTTTGACTATCGCTGCAAACAGGCGGGGCAGCTTTGCTCGAAGATGCGTTTTCTGGCTGCGCCCTGGGTGGGCCTGCTGCAGAGCGGCGCCTGGCTGCGAAACGCGCAACACGCCAACGCCATGGCCGAGCGGCTGGAGAAGGCGATCGCCGGCATTCCCGGAATCCGCGTGATGTTCCCGCGCGAGGCGAATGCGGTGTTCGTTTCGATGCCCCCTGCCGCCCGGCAGAAGGTGCTGGACAAGGGTTGGATCTTCTTCACTTTCATCGGCCACGGCGGCTGCCGCCTGATGTGCGCGTGGGATACGACCGAGGAAGATGTGGACGCATTCGCGGCGGATATCGCGGAGGCGATGGGCGGGGTGTGATGCCACGACGCGATGAATTTCCCGCATTGCCTGCGGTATTTTCGCGGTGTATGCTTCCATTATGATCAACCGGCAGACCATGCTCGATGCAGCCCTGACATTGCCGCCGGGAGAACGGGCGGACCTCGTGAAAGATATCTGGGACTCGCTGGCAACCGACCCTCGGGCACTGAAGTTGACGAAAGCCCAGGAGCGAGAGTTGGAACACTGCTGGCGGGACTATCTGGCCAATCCCAAGGCCGGGGATGACTGGCCGACGACAAAGGCCCGCATTCTGGGGCGACGAAGATGACCGGGCGGCCAGTGCGAGTACAACCGCGTGCTCAATCCCACCTCGCGGAAGCCTATGAGTGGTATGAAGAACGACGAACGGGCTTGG
>JBEKVL010000704.1:0-3820 GCA_049514055.1 Tepidisphaeraceae bacterium
CGTCTGGCGGCCGATGGAAAAGATGCCCGACACCCAGGTGATGCTGCTGGTGACCTGGAGTGCGCGCGGGTCACTGAAGTTCTCGTTGACCAGGTTCAGCGAATCCAGGCCGCGGGCGCTCACCAGGCGCCAGGTGCGGGTGATGCCGATGGAGGTCATGCCGGCCAGGCCCTCGATAGTGACGCGCGTGCTGCCTGTCTTGATGGCCGCGGGAAGGTCGGATGACATGGTCCACACGCCGTTTTCGCAGCGAAAGCGGGCAACCTGGGACATGCTCAGCGGCGAGGGGTATTCGCGGTATCGCTTCCACTGCTCCTCGATAACTCGCTGCAGGGCGGCCTGGCGGGAGCGCAGACTCGGTTCCTGCTCCGCCGCCGCCGCCGCGCACACGGGCAGCAACAGGATTGCGAGAATGGAAAAGCGACGGAGCATGTGTGCTCAACATGACGAATCGGTCGATTATATCACGCTTCCACAAGCTCGATCCGCAGAAAATGCGCGAGCATGTCGGCCGTGAGGACCGGCGGCGTTTCGTGGGACCAGCGTCCCGGCTTGGCCTGTACGGCGTCTGATACTGGGCCGCTCCCGGCCGGCGAAGACGCCGGCCCGACGAAGCTGCGAGCGACGGTGAGAAGTTGCGCCTCGACCTGGCCCGCTGTCGGCAGCACCGGCCGGCCGAACAGTTGCAGCGGCGGCGGGTGATCGACCGGCCAGACGTTCACGATGGCGGCGCATTGGCCGATGGCAACGCAGAGTTCCTCGCGGCTGTGCGGATTGCCGCCGTGGCTGGCGCGAAGTTGTTCATCGGACTCCCAGCGTGCGCCGATGAGGCGAACCGGCAAGCCCCCGGACACCAGGAGCCGCGCGATTCCCCGGGCGTAGACCGGCAGGATCAGTCGCTCGATGAACAGTGACAGATCGAGATTCTCCGGACGAAGGTTCAATTGTCCGGCCCGGGCCTTCAGGTAGTCCATCACACTCGTGCCCAGGGCAAGCGGGTTCTTCAGCAGTTCCTCGCCGATGGCCTCGAACAGCAGGCGGTGGCTGGAGAGTTGGAACCCGTGTTCCCCGAGGTCCAGGTCCACATAATCGGCGATGATTCCCAGGTAAGATCCGCCGGCCTGTAAGACGGGTGACGGCGGTACGGCCAGCAGGACGCGCCGGGTGGTCCAACCCTCTTGTCGGGCGCAGCGTTCGAGTTCGCGCGACGCTACGATCAACCGATCGTGCGGGCCGGCCGGGGATGCCGGCGGAACCTGGCCATGGAGCAACCAGGTGACGACGGGCAGGTCCGCCGGGACGGCCTGGGGGAGGTTTGCCCGTGTCAACTCCGCCGTGAGGATGGTCCGATGCCCCTGCAGTGCGGCAAGAAGGGCCATCGGCGAGGAACGATCCGGGCGGTCGATGTCGAGAACGGAATGAGGAATGGCCGGGTGGTTGCGTAGAAGTGCGAGGAGCGCCGGCGTGGCGAGATCCCAGGGACGAAAGGCGGAGCCGGCCAGGAGGAGCACGGGGTCGTCCGGTTGCGGCCGGAGGCTCCGCCGCGGTTGCTCGATGATTGCCTTGGCCTGTTCTGTATGCGTATTAATGACTTGCCCGGCGACTTCCATGAGCCGCTGGCCGGCCTCGGCGGGCAGCAGGGCCGTGCGCAGATATTGCTGGGGCGCGGGCAAGCCGGGATGGGATGCGAGGAGTTGGGCGAGTTGGCTGGGCCACTGTGAACCGGCGGTCAGATACAACCGCCCGGTTCGGATATCCGGGGAAAAGTCGTGACAGGCCAACGCGCAGGCGGCGTCAAACAGGGTTTCGTGGATGGAGATGACGGCCTGCTGGGGAGTCAGCCGCTCGAGCACCGTGCCAAGTTGCGCGGCGTGGGTGGGATACAGCAGCAGCGAAACCCGGCCCGGCGCCGACATATCGGCCAGCAGTTCGCCGGCGGCCCGCAGGGGCAGTGAACATTGGCCGAGCCAACCGCCGGCGGGAATTCTGGCGGAAAGCGTGCCGTCGCGGGCGTAGAGCCATTCGACGTCCGGCGGCGCGGCCGGGAGCGCGCCCGCGACATCCAGCTGGGAATCGCGCAGCGCGGCCAAGCCGGTGGCGTAGTTGTGACGTGCCTGGCGCGCGGCATCACTGGTGTCGCCCGCAGGGGGCGACGCAGGAATCGGAGGTTGATCGGACTTGACGGCGGCCATGCGCTCCCGATCATTATCGGACGGCCGACAGAAACGGCTTGAGTGCTCCGCCACAGATCGTGTGATGGGCGAGACGACAGACAAGAACGTCTGTCGGACGAAAGGCAGGACAGTTCCAGGCGATGACAGACGAGGTTGTCTGTCCTACCGATCACCCACCGAGTCAACGGTGGTGGAGCATGAGGATCAAACCCATGAAGTTCACGAAGATGCACGGCATTGCCAACGACTACATCTACGTCAACGGCTTCGTTGAGACGGTCGCCGATCCCGCGCGCCTGGCGCCGGTCGTCTCCGACCGCCACACCGGCATCGGCGGCGATGGTTTGATCCTGATTCTCCCCAGCGACAAGGCGGACGTGCGGATGCGTATGTTCAACGCCGACGGCTCGGAGTCGGAGATGTGCGGAAACGGCGTGCGGTGTGTGGCGAAGTACGCCTATGACCATGGGCTGGCCGGGAGCAACCCGATGAAGGTCGAGACCGGCCGGGGCGTGCTGACGCTGGCGCTGGACGTGCATGAAGGCAAGGTGCGGCAGGTGACGGTGAACATGGGTGAGCCGATCCTGGAACTGGCGAAGATTCCGGTGGATGCCGCGAGGGTGGTCAAGGGTGGCGGCCGGCACGAGTACCGTCTTTCCACGGCCCAGGGCAATGAACTGCTCGAGGTGACGTTCGTGTCGATGGGCAACCCGCACGCGGTGATCTACACTCCCGACGTGCAACGGGTCGAGTTGGAGCGAATCGGGCCCGTGATCGAGCATCACCCGGCATTTCCGCGGCGCATCAACGCCCACTTCGTCCAAGTGCATCCCAACCGGCACTCGGGACTCAGCACCCAAGACTTGTCGAGTGAAGTGACCATGCGCACCTGGGAACGTGGCAGCGGGATTACGCTGGCCTGCGGCACCGGGGCCTGCGCGGTCTGCGTGGCGGGCGTGCTCACGGGCCGGACTGGCCGGAAGATTCTCGCCCACCTGCCCGGCGGCGACCTGACGCTGGAATGGCGGGAGTCGGACAACTGTGTCTACATGACTGGGCCGGCGACGGAGGTGTTTGAAGGGGTGTGGTGAGGGTCGGAAAACAAACCTGCCGCCCGGAAAGGGCGGCAGGCCTGGTTAAGTGTTGCGGTTGCGAGCCGGCGTTTATCAGGTGTAGGTCGGAGCGATGAGGGTGGTGCCGTGGATGGTGCCGGCACCCTGGCCGCCGCCGTTGATGCTGCCCGTGCCGGCCGCACGGAAGCCGAGGAAGACGAGCTTGGTTGCAACAGTCCGGCCGAGGTACTTGGTGTTGACCGAATCGTTGAAGACGTCGTTGCCGCCGCCGGCGATGAACGGAGTGGTGGGACCGCCGGCACAGATGCTCACGGCCCGGTTGAAGATCGAACCGGTGCCGCTGGCGTCGAAGTTGACGACATCGTCGCCGAGGCCGGTGTTGAGAATGAAGCTGCCGCTGGTGGAATTGAAGACCGAGTTGTTGATGTTCACCTGGTCGACCGCGGCGCCCGTGCTGATCGAGACTCCCTTGACCACGGTCATGCCGACGGCGCCGCCCGCGCCGACGTTGATGGTGTCGACACCGGCGCCGCCGGTGTAGGTGAAGCCGTTGCCGCTGCCATCGGCGCCGCG
>JBEKVL010000705.1:0-3815 GCA_049514055.1 Tepidisphaeraceae bacterium
CTGCCGGAACTTGCCGTCCGCGACGAACTGCTGCAGGTTGCGGTTGGTGGTCGCGACCACGCGCACATCGACCTGCTGCGTCATGCTCGAACCAACCCGCTCGAACTGGTTCTCCTGAAGCACACGGAGCAGCTTGGCCTGGAGCCCGGGCGCGATTTCGGAAATCTCGTCGAGCAGCAAGGTGCCGCCGTCGGCCAGTTCAAATCGCCCGCGGCGCATGCGATCGGCGCCGGTGAACGCGCCTTTCTCATGGCCGAACAGTTCCGACTCGAGCAGGTTCTCCGACAACGCCGCGCAGTTCACCGCCAGCATCGGCTTGTCCCGCCGTTCGGACGCGGAGTGGATCAGCCTCGCCACCACTTCCTTGCCGGTGCCGCTCTCGCCGCTGACCAGCACGGTGGCATTGCTGCGCGACAGAAGTTCGAGCCTGCGCCGGACATCCTGCATCACCTGGCTCGCCCCCACGAGCGGCCGGGGCGCCAGCGCCTCGGTCATGCTCCGCAGCGCCTGGTTCTCGCGAAGCAGGCGGTTGTGCTCCAGCGTCCGGTCCACCAGCAGCTTGATCTCCTCGCCGTCAAACGGCTTCTGAATGTAGTCGTAGGCGCCGAGTCTCATCGCCTCGACGGCCGTCGACACCGTGGCGAACGCCGTCATCAGCACCACGGGAAGTTCGGGCCGGAGCCTCTTCGCCTCCTGAAGCAGTTCGATGCCCGTCATCTTCGGCATCTTCAGGTCGGAGATCATCAGGTCGAAACGCGCGGCGGAGATCCGCGCGAGCGCAGCCGGCCCGTCGCTGGCGGCGACGACCTCGTGGCCTTCACGCGCCAGCGTGGAAGCCAGCGAGTCCCGCATCATTTCCGTGTCGTCCACAATGAGGATTCTTGCCATACTTCTCCAATCAGATTCGGATTTCAAACCGTGCTCCTGTTCCTTCCCGATTTGAAGCCGTAATTGATCCGTCGTGAGCCTCGACGATGCGATGCACGATCGCCAGGCCGAGCCCCGTGCCATGGTCGCGAGTGGTGAAGAACGGGTTGAAGATGCGCTCCATGACGTGCGGCGGGATTCCCGGTCCCGTGTCTTCCACCAGCAGGAAGAACTGCTTCGCCTCGTAGCCTTCCCGCGGCGGGCCGAAACTGATCCTCAACTCTCCCCTTCCACCCATTGCCTCGCCGGCATTCCGGACCAGATTCAGCACCGCCTGGCCCATCAAGTGCCGGTCGATTTCCACCTCCATCGTCACCGGGGCCTGAACTGTCACCACAACGCCGTCCCCCAGCGATGGCCGGGCCAGTTCCAGCGCCTCCCGCACCACCGAACCAAGGTCCGTGGCCGCCACTTGCGGGCGCAAATCACGCGAAAAGGTCAGCACCTGGCTGACCACGTTCTCCAGCCGCCTCACCCCCCCCGCTATCTTCTGCATCACCGCCGCCGATTCCGGGCGGTCGGCCAGGTCCTTCAGCAACAGCGACACGTAGAGTTGGATCCCGCCCAGCGGGTTGCGTATCTCGTGTGCCATTCCGGCGGCCATCTCGCCCAGTGCGGCCAGTCGCTTGCGGCGCTCGAGCTGGCGATTCTTCTCGCTCAGTTCGGTCTGAAGATCGCGCACCGTCTTCGCCAGCTTGTCGTGGGACAACTGCAGCTTCTCGGTCAGCGCGGAATAGGCAAGGATCATCTTGCCCAGTTCATCCATGCGCTGACGCACAAACGCGGGATCATGTGTGGCCAATTCGCTCATCGTTGCACGTTCATGCTTGATTTCTGCGATCCATAGGCGGCCGTGGCGTATCGCCGGTTCACCGCCACCGCCGACGTTGCCTGTCTGATCTCACGCCCGACCGACTGCTTCCGCTGGTGCAGCACCATCGCGTCGTTGCGATCCGACACCGTAATCAGTTCCAGCAACCGCCGCGTCTCGTCCAGCAGCGACTCCACCCGCGTCCGCGACTCCTGGTCCTGCCCTTGCACCCACGCCGTCCATCTCCCGCGATCGCCAGGAAGCGCCGGCTCCAGCGACGAGATCCGGTCCAGCTCCCGCTGCCGCTGCCCCAGCACCTCCAGCAGTTGCGAAGTCTCGCCCGACTGGACATGTTCGTGCTGGATTTCGGCCAGTTTCACCAGCCGCCGATAGCATTCGACCTGTTCGGCAAGCGCCAAGATGACCTGTTGTGCATTCATATCACTTCCAAAGTCCCGCCTGGGTTGACCACTCCAGCCACTTTTCCCATGCCACTCGGCTCAGCGCACCGGACGCCGCGCCGTCGTTGAACGCATCCTGCGGCATCCGCCGGAGCATCCACTTGGCTCGCTCGTTCGCCGCCTTCGCCTCTTCCAGTCTCCCCAGCGCCACATTTGCATTAACAATCTGTACGTACGCCGCCAGCGCCGATGGATCGTCCTGGTACCGGAACGCCGCGTCGTCATACTGCTTGATCGCATCCGCGTATGCCCCGAGTTCGTAGACGCAGTCGGCCACATAGAAATACGCGAGCTTCAGATACAGCCGGTCCAGGTCCGTACGCGGCGGCGCCGAGCGATACAGATCGATCACTGTCCCGAACAGGGCACGCGCCCGCGACAGCCGCTGCGACCGCGCCGCCGACGCCTCTTCAATGTTCAGCGATGGCCGGGTCGTCGCCGACCCCTTCATCGTCGTCAACTTCGCCTCCAGAACCCCCGCGCTCTTGCGATACGCGTCGGCCATAAGGAACACCAGCTGCGCCATCCTCTCGTCGCCCGGATAGCGCTGGGTCATCTCCTCCAGCCGGCTGATCGCCAGTTCATATCGCCCCGTCCGGTGATACAACCCCGCCAGTTCCGCCAGCGACTCCCGGAACTCCACCGCGTCGGGGGTGATCTGTGGATTGTTCTCCATCAGTTCCTTGAGGATCATCTCCGCTTTCGCATAGAAATCCGGGCCCTTGGCGATGTACGCCCGCGCCAGCGGCACGCCCGCCTTCGACGCCGCCAGGCTCCGCGGATGCAGGAACTGAAGCGTCTTGTAAGTCTCGATCGCCTTGTCGAACAAACCCGCCGCGTGATACGACTGCCCCAGCCGCAGATACGCATCCGCCGTCTGCGCATCCTCCGGCCGCTCGGCCACGAAGGTCTCCAGGGCCGAGGTCACCCGCGGCAAGTCCCCGGCCCTGTCGTACATCTCGATGCCCTTCCACATCGCCTGCCCGTACCCCCTGTCGTTGACCAGCACCATCGTCTTCGCCCAGGCGACGAACGCATCCCCCGCCCGGGCCCTCACCTCCCGCAGTTTCTTCTCGGTTTCCGTCCTGTCTTTGCCATCAGGCTGGACCGCGGCCAACTGCGCCGCCCGCGTCTCATACAGCCTCGCCAGCCGCGCGAAGAAGTCGGCCGTCGGCTTCTCGATCAACTGCTGCTCTAGGCCCATCAGTTCCAGCACACCGGCGTAGTTCCCGCTGGTCGTCAGCAATTCCGACCCGCGAACCAGCGCCGCCATCGCCTCCTGCCGGGCCTTCGCCGGCGCCGCCGGCCGCTCGCGGATACGCCTGGCCATCTCGATAATGTCGAATATCCCCGGCTCTTCCTCGCCTTTGGCGATGCGGCACACGCCCCTTTGCAGCCGGGCCAGCGGGGCGTCTTCCGCATCCGCGTGAGTCTGCAACACCTCATCGTAGAAGGAGATCGCCCCGTCCCAGTCCTTCTGCGACTGGCGAATCCGCCCAAGCAGCATGGCCGCATTCCCGTCCAGTTCCGCCACCGTCGTCAGCAGATCTCTCGCCACCCGCAGGTGTTTCTCGGCCTCCTTCAGGTCGTCCAGCTTCCAGGCACAGTAGCCGAGC
>JBEKVL010000706.1:0-7746 GCA_049514055.1 Tepidisphaeraceae bacterium
GCGACGATGCGCGGCTGGGCGGGTGCGAGATTGACGATCCAGAAACCGGGCTCGGCCGCGGGCGTGCGCTTGAAACGTTCGTAGACCATGCCGGGCGCGGTGAATTCCTCAATCCGGCCGACACGCCAGATCTTGCGCGGTTCGCGGCCGACCTTGGGGGCGAGAAAGTCCTGCACCATGGCCACGGCGGCCACGCCGCAGAACGCCAGCGCGCCCCAGCCGAGTGTCAGCGAGAGGTTGATGTTGCGGCGGGTGAACTGGTGCCAGGGCATGGGATCACCGCTGTGGATTTGCGGCTGGCTGGACGTTGACTTTGCGACGGAGCAGCTTGTGCCAGAGCATCCGGCCCTTGCTGGCCTTGATCTGCTGCTCGAGGGTGGCCTTTGGAGCATAGGCGCCGCCGGCCGCGAGGATGGCGGCCCGCATATCGGGCGGGGCATCGGCGGGGATTTGGGCCGCCGTGATGGCCGCGACCGCGCGCTCGGCTTCCGAGCCGGCCGCGCCCCGCGAGGCCGGCAGTCTCGAAGTCTCGGCGATCGCCTGGAGGAGCGGATCGGGCAGGTCGCCCGGCTCTTTGCGGACGATTTTCGGCTTGGGTGGCGGCGCGGGTTTGGCCGGCTTGGCGGTGGGCTTCTCGGCGGCCGGTTTGGCGGCGGGGGGCCTGGCATCGGCGGCCTTCGCGGCCGGTTTGGCGGCGGGTGCTTCGAGCGCGGGCCCGGGCATTTCCGTTTTGGGCGCCGGCGCCGCAGCCACCGCCGTGATCTCGCCGGTTTCGTGCTTGATCACCGAGGTGGGACAAGCGTCGGCGGCCTTGAGGATCTTCTCGGCCAGGGGCAGCAGGAACTGCACGTTGTCGGCCTCGGGGCGGACCACGCAGCTCGACTCCCGTACATCGAACACCTCGGGGCATTCTGTGGCGCAGGCGTCGCAAACGATGCATCCTTCGACGATCCAGACTTTCGTGATGGGTTTGGTCGCACCAGCCATAACACTGCACCGCCAATAAGGGACCGGGTTCGTACTGATAAAGCATCGTAAGACGGGGGCGGGATGGCCGCAATAGCCTCTGCCCGTTCACCGGATTCGCTGGTTCGCCGCCCGGACGTTTTCGAGCATCCAGGCGCGGTCGTTGGTCAATGTCACGTTCCAGTCTTTCTCCATGTCCGGCTGGTCAAAGACCCAGAACGCGGCCAGCGGCACGCGGTGCTTCTCGATGGCGGCGATGAATTCCGCGAACACCGCCCGCTCTTTGTCCGGCCCGGCTTGGCGCTCGGCGCCGAATTCGCCGACAAACAGCGGCTTGCGGGCCTTTGCGGCAACCTCGGCGCACGCGGCGATCATGCCGTCGATGCTGTCGGCCGGGCCGGAATAGCGGCCGTTCTTGTTGCGGTACGTGTGAACCGTGATGCTGTCGAAAGGATCCGGGTTGTCGCGCAGGAGGATTTCGGCGAACTGCTCGCGCGTGTCGGCAGTCCACTTGTTCTCTTTCCAATTGTGCCACGCCGAGGCGCGGGGAATGGAATGGCCGGTGAGAATGACGCGATGGGGATCGACCCGCCGGGCGGTCTGCGCGAATGTCTGCATGGCGACGTTAAGTTGTTCCCATTTGAGTTCATCGCGCTCGCTGCGCTCTCTGGCCGTGCCGAGATTCGGCCAGACCGGCGGGCGGTGCTGGTTCGCATTGGGCAGGTTGCAGTCAAGGTTGTACTCGTTGCCGAGTTCCCAACCCCAGATGGCCGGCGAGTCTTTGTAGCGGCCGACGACTTCCTCGGTATATCGCCGGATGAAGTCGTTGCTCTTGCCGGCCGGGTTGCCAAGTTGATCGAGTGGTTCGCCGACGATGTCGGGGACGGCGGAGAGATACCAGAACAGGGACGGGATTAGTCCGATGTTGGCGGCCTCGGCCTTGCGGACGACGAGATCGAGCCGGCGGAAATATTCCTCGGGGTTCTCCCGGTAGAGTTTCCAATCCACCGGCCAGAAACCGCAGCCGGCGAAACGCACGAACGGGACGCCCGCCCTAGAGAGTTCAGGCAACTGGTCCAGCGACGAGGTGTCGGCGGGGTCTTTCAGGAGCCGGCCGAAGAGGGAGAAATAGTTGGCTCCGATCGCGCGATAAGGCTTGCCCGCCTTCAGCAATACGCCGTCGCGCACGCTCAGGCCAGGACCGGCCGCCACGGAGCAGGCGATTGCCAGGAGCGCGAGCATAACCGCGGCGGAATGACGAAATCCGAAACTCGAATGACGAGAGAATGCCCAATGTACAAATGACGAATGCCGGCTTTGGTCATTGCTCATTCGAGTTTCATTCGGATTTCGGGTTTCGGATTTCGTCATTTCCATCCATCCTTCTTCGTGTTCCTTCGTGGCCCTTGGTGGGCAATCTTCATCGCAACGCCCGTATGAACGCCCCGGCCGTCCGCGCCGCGCCCGCGCAGTCGGTCAGTTCCGTCGGGTCGATTCCCAGCCAGTCATGATATCCCGCATCTTCGAGCCGTCCCAGCAGGGCCTTCCAGTCGGTCGAGCCCTGGCCCACCAGCGCCGGCTTCGTCAGATGCGCATGTCCAAGGATGGCATCGCGGACGCGCACGTGCCGGATCGACTTCGCCAGCCGCGAGAATGCCTCGTCCGTATCCCATGGATCGCGCAACAGTGCGACAGGATCCAGATCGACGCCGAACCACGCGCAGCCGGCCGCCCGCAGTGCCCGCTCGATGGCCGCGAGCGGCGCAAGTCCCGAGCGGAACGCGAGCGTCACACCATAACGATCCGCCCGCCGGCCGAGTTCGACCATCGCGGCGTCGACATGCGAGCAGAGCGTAGGGTCCGCTTCAGCGGACGCGGTTGAGCCCGTTGGGCCTGCTTCTGCGGACGCAACAATCTGACTGGGAATAATGATGATCCCCGCCTCTTCCGGCCGGATCGTCCTTCGTGGTTTGACCTCGACCGCCGGCGCAGGCAACGGCCCGATGTCCACGCAAACAACCGGGCACGCCAGCCCCGCGGCCGTTTCCATGGCCTTGTCAAGCCGGGCGATCACATGATCGGCATCGCTACCGGGCATGATGCCCTTGGCGCCGGCGTCGACAAACAGCGATTCAAGCGTCTGCGCGCTGGCTGCGAGCATGTGGCAGAAATCCCGCCGCCCGGACAGCGAGAGATCTTGAAGATCGATCATCGCGGATTGCGCCGGGAACTGAAGTCCCTCGAATCCGAGCGACCGCGCCGTGCGGGCGACGGCGCGCGGATCATCCGAGATGGCCGAGGCGAGGACGGAGATGGGGAAACGGCTGTGTGGCATGGGCGGGATTGTAAAGGATCAATGCGGAATGCAGAATGCGGAACGTAGGACGCAGAACGAAGACCGAGTGGGTACATCCGCAATCTGGTGGCAATTGCGTGTTGGCGGCCAGGACAGGACATTTGTCGGAGCGGCCCTGAGGAGCCCGCAGGTCACGAGGTCGCGGATGCAGGTTGGGGCGGCGGAGCCAACTGCGAAGAGCCAGAGGGAGGGGCGGACGGGGTTGCGGACGACGTGAAGAAAAAAGTGTTTGGCGCGGATCGTGCGGGGGATGCCTGGCATAAAAGATGTTTGGAGGGTTGTGGTTTCGAGGACTTGAGACATAAGAGGCTGCCTGCAAGGTGGTTATGAGTGGTGAGGGGCGTCGGCAACGGCGAAGAACGGTGTCCTTTGGGGGTTCAAAATGTGTCCCGTTGGGTACTTTTTGGGTCCCGCTGGGTTCGGGCGGGTCTGGAAGGGAGCCGTGAAATTGAGTGAATGACGAAAGCCGAAACTCGGGCGCTGCGCGCGCGGGGCGTTTGGCGCGCAACAGCGCGCAGCGCAAAAGTGGAGTTGGTGCTGTGGGGGTGTGATTTGCAAAAATGGAAATTCTCTTGCGCGCGCAACACCTGGGCGCAACAGTGCGAATGCAAGTTGTGGGTGGTTCAGGGGTTAACCGTGGAACTGGTAATCGGGCAGAGAGTGGGGAGACTGTCGGTGGTGGGGAACGACGGCGGCCAGGGCAGGGCTGATACCATGGCCCATTGCTGCAACTGGATTTCGGATGCACCCAGACCGAATCAACGCGCCCAATTGCGGGCAACACATCTGGATGCCGGAATCTCGTGGCATGGGCGTCTCGCCCATGCGTGTCGGTACTCCGACACACTTCCCGTGCCCGCAACAACGGTCGCGCTCGACCGAATCCTATCCGTCGTGCTGCCGCTCAACGTGCGGCGGAGGGAGCAATAACACAATTACACCGAACCCACCAGATCTTCTGGACCCCGCCGGTGCTGCAGCATTTTATGGACGGGATTCAGTATGCCCTGGGAGATTTGCGGGCGGATGCGACGGCGACGAAGGCGAAGTGATGGATGCCGGCGTGCCGGCTCTCGGATTTCGGATGTGAGCATGAGACATGAGTCGCGACCTGTCAACGCGAATGGCTAAACGCTTCATCCGTGAATCGGCGCTGCACGAGCGGCTGGCGATCATGGGCTACCGATCGGTAACGGATTTCTTCAAGGCATTTCCAGGTTGCTGGATATTTGACTTGAACGACAAGCAGTTTCAGTCGTCGCTCATGCCCATTCTGCTAGAGATAGCGCATGCCGTTGAAGCCCAAGCAAACGGTTGTCTGCGCGAATTCGCGGTAGACCGCCTCATCCGTGGATTGCGCTTTAATCTTCCCAAGGGACGGATTCACGTCGAAGGCAAGCCGCTGACGATGGCGACTATTTCAGCAATAGCCGACGTTAAAGTCCTCCTGGACGGGCTGGGTGCCGCCACCGAGAAGGAACGAGTTACAACCAGTTGGCAAGAGCTTCTCAAGCTGGCGCCGCCGTTGGGCTGGCGTCCGAAAGTTGTTGACGATCCGTTGGTGGACCAGGCATTCGAGAGAGGCTGGCCCGTTGCCGACAAGGACTCGGAATTACGGAACGTTGAGTAGCCGCGGGGACGGTGGAAGGGAACATCGGCATCAACCTCCGCTGCGAACGCTTCTGTCGCCCCTACGGGGCTTATTTGGACTACATAATCAGACACCCACGGCTTACGCCGTGGGCTATTGTCTTTCGCCCCTGACGGGGCTGGGGAGCCGCGATGAGCCATCGCGGCTACAGAAAACGTGGCAAGAGGCAGTTCGCAGCTACTGCGGCTCAATCCTGATCGTGTGCGTCACCGGCACAAACGCGGCGGGGATGGCCTCGGCCAGCGGTTTGCGCTCGGCTTCGGTCTTGGCCACTGCCGCATCCATGTCGTCCCTGGCTTCCTTGCTGTGGAAGATGTTCTTGATCTGCTTGGTCTCGTACACCTGCTTGGCCAGCACGGCGGCCTCGACTTTGGCGTAGGCTGAGGAGAACGGATTGACCGCGAAATCGGCGGCGAGGTTGATGCCTTTGGCGAGTTCGGCGGCGGCGTAGGTCCGCGACTGCTCGCCCCAGGTGATCTTGTAGCTGGCCGCGGTGCCGCCTTTGACCACGAGCATCAGGCGGTTGAGATCGGCGTTGAACGGCACGAGCGCCATGCCGGAACGGAGCGACTGGTCGCTCTTGGGATCGCCCGTGGCGCAGAACGGGTAGCGGCGGCTGGTGAGGGTCAGTTCGTTATTGGCAAAGCGATCCACCGTGTGCCCGGCCGATGCCTGGGCCTTGCCGGCAGCGAGATCGACGGTGAACGTGCCGATCTCGCCATCGAGGCCCATGGCCTTGAGATAGGCGTAGGCCATGACAAGCTGCCCGGCCCAGCCGGGGTGGACGCCGTCCTTGCCGGCGATGCAGTAGTCGGGGGCGAAATTCTTCCGCGCTTCAAAACCGGCCACGAACATCGGCCAGAAAAGATCGGCGAAACGGACGTCCTCCTCCTTCGCAATCTCGATGTCGATGTTGCGCAGGGCGCAGAGGTGCAGGTTGTGTTCCTCGAGCGTGCCGGAGGCGGTCTTGACCCAACTGGCGACCTTATCGACCGGGCCGGACGAGCCGAGCACGACGCGCGTGCCGGCCTTCTTGAAGTTGCGGACCACGGCCGTGGCGTTCTCGCGATACCACTTGGCGTTGGCTTCGTCGTACGGCCGGTATTTGTAGTCGTTCATGCCGTAGCAGATGGTGGCGACGGTGGGCTTGAACCGCAGGCAGTCGTTCTCCAGGCCGTTTCGCCGCTCCAGCCGTACTGCCGGGCGGTGATCTTCAAATCGGGGACGCAGACGGTCAGGTGGGTTTCGATCAGGCGGGAATACATCTTCTGTTCGGTGATCGAGTCGCCGCAGATGGCCAGCCGATCGCCGGGCTGGAGCAGCAGCTTGCCCGGCGCGGGGGCTTTGACGGGCGCGAACTTCTCGAAGAACGGATCGGCCGGTTTCTGTTCCAACTCCGCGGCGATCAGCGGGGAGGCCAGCCCGGAGAAGATGAAGAGGGCAACGGACAGGAGATAGCGGAGTGC
Organism: Tepidisphaeraceae bacterium; assembly: GCA_049514055.1. Classification (GTDB taxonomy): domain Bacteria; phylum Planctomycetota; class Phycisphaerae; order Tepidisphaerales; family Tepidisphaeraceae; genus JANYKD01. The sequence continues at coordinate 6,440 of JBEKVL010000706.1, forward strand.
GGCGGTTGTGGGATTCATGGGTGTGATTTGTAACGGGGGCCAAGGGTCGTGTCGATTGGCCTGAGGATCAGAGAGCGTGTAGAACCAGTTGGGAAACCGAAATCCGGGACGGCGGCATCATTTCTTGGGCTGCTTTCGGGGTCGTGTCTTCTGTCGGACGCGGGGCTTGGAGGCTTTCGGCGACGGGGCCACTGCACGCTGTTGCGCCAGTTCGTAAAACTCGTGAAGTTTGGCTTGCAGGAGTTTCTTGTCGGGCAGACGGGTCTGATACTCGGCAACCATCGCCGGCGAGACGGCGCGGCTCAGGGCATACTCCACGACCTCGTGGTCTTTGGTGGCGCAGAGGAGCACGCCGATGGCCGGCTGCTCGTGCGGCTTCTTCAGGTCGCGGTCGAGCGCTTCCAGGTAGAACTCCAGCTTGCCCAGGTGCTCGGGCTGGAACTCCTCGACTTTCAACTCAATATCAACCAGGCAATTGAGGCCCCGGTGAAAGAAGAGCAGGTCGAGTTCGAAATCGCGGCCGCCGACCTGGATCGGATGATAGCTGCCGACAAAGCAGAAATCGCGGCCGAGTTCGATGAGGAAATTCTTGAGCTGCTCGACAAGGCCATGGTGCAAATCGGCCTCGGAGTGGTCTTGCGGCAGGTTCAGGAATTCGACGAGGTAGCTGTCTTTGAAGATGGAAGCGGCGGCGGGATGTAATTCTCTCAGCGGTGCTGAGAGAATTGCGGGTGCCAGGACGGTTCGCTCAAAAAGAGCGACGTTGAGCTGTCGCTCAAGCTCCCGGCTCGTCCATTTCTGGTCATGGGCGCGCCGGAGGTAGAATTCCCGCTCTTCGTCCCGCTTGCTGCGGCTCATGATGGGCAGATTGTGGGTCCAGGGCAATTCTCGCAACAGTGGTGCGAGTCTTTTCTGGCCGCAATAGGTATCGTAGAACTGCCGCATTCGCCAGAGGTTCTGCGCCGAAAACCCGGTCATTCCCGGCTGTTGCCGCTGGATGTGTTCAGCCAGCGCCTGAACCGTTCCCTTGCCCCAGCCCTGATTGGCGATCTTCCGGCTGATGTGTTCGCCGATGGTCCAGTAGAGATCGATCAAGGCCGTGTTGACGGCCGCCACGGCGCGGGTACGGGAGGCGTCGATCAACGCCAGAATCTGGTCAAAGTCGGCCTGGGGCGGCGTGGATGCAGCCACTCGCCGGACAATCGCATTCGTAGGTTCGGCTGGTTTCTTGTGCATGTGGATCCTCGCTTCGCGCCAGTTGGCAGGGAACCGCAGACGCCGGGCGACAAGATCATCCGCCGTCAATG
>JBEKVL010000707.1:0-3795 GCA_049514055.1 Tepidisphaeraceae bacterium
GGCGTTGACGATCTGTAACCGCTTCCGCTCCGCCTTGGGCAGACTCTTGTTGTCGGTGCATTCGGCGACCAGGCCGGCCACACGCAATCCGAACTGACTCTGGATCGTGTCGAGCGTCATGCCGGTATCCTCGACCGTGTCGTGCAACACGGCGGCCGCCAGCACCTCGACATCTTCAACTCCCGCGACATCGCAGAGGATCGCGGCCACGGCCACCGGGTGGTTGATGTACGGCGTGGCCGCGGCGTCCTTGCGGGTCTGCGAACGATGCTGTTGTGCCGCCACCTGGTAGGCACGAACCAATGTCTGCACGGCTGTCATAGGCATAGCAGCGGTCCTTGGGGCGAATTGACACGTCAAAGAGTGGCCGTAAACTTCCGAGCGATATTCCCGGGAATATAGGTCATCAGGCCTGTGGTTCAAGCCTTCCACACAGAGGCCATCGGAGCACCGAGATGGACAGTCAATGCGTTCTGTACATGGGCGACACCATACTGGCCGGGCCGGCGAGCTACCTTGCGGGGCTGATGACGGCGTGGGGCATGTCATTTGACTATGTGCCCAGCGATCGCAGGCTCGGGCGCTCGCAGGCGGAGGTTCCGCGGAGACTGTTCATCTTCAGCGACTATCCGGCCGCCATGCTCGATGAGGCGCTGGCGGAGATCATCGTCCGGCAGGTTCACGGCGGCGCGGGGCTGCTGATGATCGGCGGCTGGGAGTCGTATTGCGGCAAGGGCGGCAACTGGGCGGGGACGAAGATCGCCGAGGCGCTGCCGGTCGAGATCGGCCGCAGCGACGACCGCGTCAACTGCGATCAGCCGGCCATGGTAGTAAAACTGGCCGATCATCCGATCACGCGCGGGTTGCCGTGGGATGAGCGGCCGCCGACGGTCGGAGGATACAACCGGATCACCCCGCGTGCCGGCACACAGGCGCCGCTCGAAGTTCAGCGGTTTGTCGCGCGGCGAACTGCCGGGCGGATCGAGTTCACGTTGGCCGGTCGGGATCCATTGCTGATCGTGGGCGAATACGGCAAGGGTCGCACGGCGGCGCTGGCAACCGACGTCGCGCCTCACTGGGTCGGCGGGATGGTGGACTGGGGCGCCGGCCGGGTCGAGGGCGAGGCCGCCCCCGGCGCGGGGATCGAGGTCGGCAGTGATTACGCAACATTCTTCCGACAGCTACTCACATGGACTGGGTGGTTGGAAACGCGATAATGCGCGCGTTCGGAGTTCAGGTTCGGAGTTCACGCTTGAGCGTGTGCTGTCATAGAAAAGTCGGATAAGACACGCTAAAGCGTGAATTCCGAACACAGAAAGAATACACCATGAGCGACTTCCAATACACACGGCTCGAAGACGGCAGGAAGACCCGGTTTACGGATCTGGCGGCGGCCATCAACTCGAAGAACCCCAGGGCGGAGCGGTGGATGTTCGTCAGCCCCCACGACGACGATGCGTGTCTGGGCGGCGGGCTGTGGATCGCGGCGGCGGTCCAGTCGGGCTTTGAGGTCGAGGTGCTGATCGTGACCGACGGCCGGATGGGCTATTGCTCGATCGACCAGATTGCCCGGATCATCCAGACGCGCCGCGCCGAGACGATCGAATCGTGCGGCATGCTGGGCGTGCCGCCGGCCCACGTGCAATACATTGGCTACCCCGACGGCGGCCTCTACGGCCTGCAGGGCCGCCGCCCGGCCGCCCCCGGCGAGAACGACATTCACCGCTACGTCGGGCTGCAAAACGCCATGACCCACCACCTGCGTGAATTCAGGCCGACGGCCGTTTTCGTGCCAACGTCGGCCGACCTGCACCCGGACCACCAGATCACGAATCGCGAGTTGATGATCAGCCTCTTCCACGCATCCGGCGCCATCTGGCCGGAACTGGGCGAGCCGATCGCCCAGGTGCCGCGGGTGTTCGAGATGGCCGTCTACTGCGATTTCCCCGAGCCGCCGAATTTGGAGGTTCGGGCCTCGGAGGCGATGTTCGAGAAGAAGCTCAAGTCGATCGCGGCCTTCCGCTCGCAGTTGCAGATCGACCAGTTGGTCGCCAACGTCCGCGCCGCCGGCGCCTACGAATATACCCGCGAGATGAAGTTCCGGTTCTATTCGGCGGATACGTATAAGCCGATGTTTGCGTAAGGACGAGGTAGGTCCACCTTTGGAGCGGCGGTCTTGACGCCGTGTTCCCATCGGCGTCACGACGCGCGTAATAACACCGTGGCTGTTTGTCAGCGGCAAATCGGCCTCGTTGCTCGCCGTTTCGCTCCGATTCGATCGGCTGACGCCGGTTCGACACGAACTGAAAAGCGGCGTCAAGCCGCCGCTCCAAAGAGCCCATCGTCGCTCAGCGACACCCGAAAAGGGAAACCTGACGGTTCTTTCTCGACGGCCTACTGCGGCAGCGTCTTGAGCATCTCCTGCAACGCTCGGTAGTCCGTCTTGCCGGTGCCGAGTACCGGGATCGCTTCGAGGCGGATCACCCGCCGGATGCTGTAGAGCGGCGACAGGCCGGCGGCGCGGATGTGGGTGTTGGCTTGCTCGCGTGAGAGATCGGTTGTCGTGAAAAGGACGATCTCCGGGTGCTCATCCGTCGGCGTGGCTTCGACGGCCAGGACCGGGCCTTTGTCGGGATCGGGCGGCGGGCAATGCTCGGCCAGGGCGGCCTCAATGGCAGGCAGCGAGATCATCTCGCCGCCGAGTTTGACGAATCGCTTGAGCCGGCCGTCGAACGTGAAGACGCCGTCGGCGTCATAGTGGACCAGGTCGCCGGTGCGATACCACGAATGGCCGTCGAAATCGACGAACGGCGACGGGCCATCGTACTTGAGATAGCCGCCGAAGATGCTGGGGCCGCGGAGCAGAAGCATGCCGGTTTTGCCGGCGGGGACGGGCCGGCCGGTTTCGACGTCCAGCAATGCCCAGGTCAAGGACGGCATCATCTTGCCGATGGTACCGGGCTTGGGGTCGTTGACGTCGTTGACACAGACGATCGGCGAGCATTCGGTCACGCCGTAGCCTTCGAGAATGCGGGCCTGCCGACACCGCTGCGCCAGTGCGGCGGAAACGGCCGGCGGACACTTCTCGGCGCCGGTGACCGCCAGCCGCAACGTGGCAAGCTGATGCGGCCGGCCGGCGCGCGTGATACCAGCAAGAAACGTGGGCGTTCCGACCATTATCGTGGCTCCATATGCCTCGGTGACGGCGGCCAGCAGCGCCCCGGCCATGGGGTTGGGGCTGTGGACCACCTTGAGGCCGCCGCAGAGCGGAAGCACCGTGGTCACGGTCAGGCCCATCGAATGGAACGGCGGCACCATCCCCAGTATCCGGTCGTGTTCATAGAGATCGACGATGCGGGCCACGTCGCGGAGATTCGCCAGGATATTGCCGTGAGTCAGGGGAACGGCCTTGGGCAGGCTCTCCGAACCACTGGTGAAGAGCACCACCGCGTTGGCCGGCGGGGTGACACGTTCCAGACTGGCCCAGTTCAGACGGCTGCGTGTCGCGGCCCAGAGCTTTGTCGGCAGCGTGATGGTCTTGCCCACCTGTTCCATCAGCAGGAACCGTTCTTTCAGGCCGGTGAGATCCATCCCTTCAGTCTCAAGGCGTGTGACCAGGGCGTCGGCCGTCAACACATGTTGCACACCGAGCAGATCGAGGCAATGGAGCATGTTGCGGCGGCCGACGGTCCAGTTGACCATCACCGGGGTCCTGCCCGCGAACAGCGCCGACAGGAACAGCACGTCGGCCGCGACGCTGGCGGGAAGCATGATGCCGATGTACTCGCCGGGCAG
>JBEKVL010000708.1:0-3789 GCA_049514055.1 Tepidisphaeraceae bacterium
CCGATCCGCGCGCATTGAGCCGGGCCACGCTTTGCCTGCCGACAATCAGCCCGTTTCCCACGATCATCAGGGGATCGCCAATGCTCATGGACTTCCCGTCCCGCTGCAGCGCGCCGGTCATGACGTAGGCCTGCCGCTTGTCGTCTTTGGTGGTCCGCAGCCAGAATTCCCAAGCCGGGCCATCATCCCAGGTCAGCGGCCCGATGGCGTTGAACTCCTCGCTCGCATCCATGTTGGCGTACAGCCGTCCGGTCGCCGCCAGTGCGGGCAGGACGATGTCGTACATCTCCGGGACGACGCTGCATTGCTCTCTGGCTCCGTAGTAGCGATACGCGTATTCAGGTGTGCCGGCACCGCGCAGCATGGAGAGGATATGCCGGTCGGCCGGGTCGCTGATGCGGGCCAGATCCGCACCGTCGATGCTCCGTCGCTTGGCTCGCATCGTGCCATTCTTGAGAATTCTCCGTTCGGCAAAGGCGATCACCAGTTTCCGTTTGTCCGCACTGGCCGCGAGTTCGATGAAGTACGCCAGATCCCGTTGCTGCGGCGGCACGGCCGCTCCCTGTGCGGCCGAGCGCTGCACACGGGACAGGCCCCTGAACCGCCTTTGCCATGCCGGTGTCGGCGGGGGTACGCCCGGGGCGGCCATCGCCGGCTGGATTAGCTCGTAATCCGCGGCCACCGCGTACACATGCCTGCACGGAGCCTTCGCGGTGGCATGACCACAGTCGCACTGATACCACTCAATGCGCCGGCCATCGAGTCCGATCTCGACGGCCAGCCTCTGATAGTAAGTGGTGTAGACGACCGCCTGCACGCGCTCGGCGTTATAGCCATGAATGGTGACTTCCCCACGGTTTCGCAGTTTCTCCGCGGCGCGGAGTTCACCTGTTGGAATGGAACCCAGTTGCTCAATGAGACTCATGCCGACCTCCGCGGCAAAACCCGAAACGTGCATGCGAAGGCCGTCGCAGATATCCCTCTGTGAATTCGGCCTCCGTGCCGGAGCGCTCCCTGCGGAGCATCCTGAGCCGGCAGATTACCCCGTTCGGGCTGTGGAGGCAAATTCTGCGCTCGGAGTGCCAAGTTCGGAGTTCACGCTTCAGCGTGTCTTCTGGCGGGAACAAGCGAAAGACACGCTAAAGCGTGAACTCCGAACAGCCCCGTTGGCCTCTTTCCGCCCTCCGCATACAATCCCCGGCCGATGACAGATACCAACACCTACGTGCAGGAACTGGGCGCCAGCGCCCGCCGGGCCTCGCGACAACTGGCCGAACTCACGGACAACGTGAAGTCGGCCGCGCTGCGTCGCCTAGCGGCCGCCATCCGCGAGCAGAAGGCCGCCTTGATCGAGGCCAACGCCATCGACATCAAGGCCGCCACCGAAGCGGGATTGGCGGCGAATCTGGTTGAGCGGCTCAAGCTCAACGACAAGCGCGTCACCGGCATGGCCGACGCGGTCGAGCAGATCGCGGCCCAGGTGGATCCGGTCGGCCAGATCATCGAAGGCTACGTGCGGCCCAACGGGCTGCGGGTCCAGAAGGTGCGCGTGCCCATTGGTGTCGTGCTGTTCATCTACGAATCCCGGCCGAACGTCACCTCCGACGCGGCCGCCCTCTGTCTCAAGAGCGGCAACGCCATCATCCTCCGCGGCGGCAAGGAGGCGATCCATTCCAACCAGGCGATCGCGCAGATCATTGTCGAGTCCCTGGCCGACTCGAAGATCGACCCGGCCGCCGTGCAACTCGTCCGATCCACCGACCGGGCGCTGCTGACGCAACTGGTCAAGCTCGATCAGTACATCGACCTGGTCATCCCCCGCGGCGGCGAGGGGCTCATCCGCACGGTGACGCGCGAATCGACGATCCCCGTGCTCAAGCACTTCACCGGCAATTGCCACATCTACATTGACCAGCAGTTCGCCGGCATGGAAGAGCAGATTCGCAAGGTCTGCGTCAACGCCAAGACCAGCTATCCGGGCGGCGCGGTCTGCAATGCCGTCGAACACATCCTCTTCCACAAAGACGCCGCGCCGGCACTGCTGCCGCTGGTGTGCAAGGATCTGGCCGACAAGGGCGTGGAAATCCGCGGCGACGCGGCCGCCCGCAAGCTCTATCCCGCGGCCATTCCCACAACCGACGCCGACTGGGGCACGGAATATCTGGCCCTGGTCGTCGGCATCAAGGTGGTCGATTCGCTCGAGCAGGCCGTCGAGCACATCAACCACTACGGCAGCCATCACACCGATGCGATTCTCACGACGTCGATGAAGAGTGCCGACAAGTTCGTCAAGGGCGTCGATTCCGGCAGTGTGATGGTCAACGCCTCCACCCGTTTCGCCGACGGCGGCGAATACGGCCTGGGCGCCGAGGTCGGCATCAGCACCGACAAGATGCACGCCCGCGGCCCGATGGGCGCGACCGACCTGACGACCTACAAATGGATCGTCACCGGCGAGGGCCACTGCCGTTGACTCATGCGGCATGGCCGGCGTACCGGCGGCGCCGCATGAGTTGTCATTTGTAGTGCATACACCCCGTCGGTGTCGTCGCGGCGCTCCGACGGAGCATCAATAGATCCCCCTCGACACCACCCTGCTTCCCTGGCGGATTGGTGCGAACAACTGCTTGCGGCTCTCGAAGCGTTTGCTGAGGCGGGCCTTGAGGACCTTGTGTCCCGGCTCGTACGTATGCCTGGCTTTGGCGATGGCGACGAAGAGATGGACCATGTCCTGCTATTTCGCCTCCACCGCCCCCAGATCCGCCGCCGCGCCCCGGTACCTGTCGTTGCCGTAGTGGTCCGTGGTGATGTAGCTCACGCGGCCGGTGGCGGCGTTTCTGGCGGGGCTTGATTGAGACGGGGTGAAGCTCTCCAGATCGACCAGTCCCGCCTCGGCAAGGGTTCGCAGCACGAGGTTGTTTTCCATGACCACGCCCTTCTGCGGGCCGGCGCCGAGGTGGCAGACGTAGTCGCGTTTGGGGTCCCAGGGCATGTCCGCCTCCGGGTCGATGACCAGGTTGTGTTTGATCGTGACCTCCGGGCTGTAGACGTCCACCAGCGTGCCGCGATAGGGATCCTTGCTGTCGGCGGCGATCCGCGAGCGGTAGAGCGTGTTGAAGTAGACTTCCGACGACGTCCGGGAGAACCAGGGGGCGGCCTGGTCCAGGTCCGCCTGCCGCACGGCGTTGTGCTCGTACATCGGATATTTCCGCTTCTCCCAACTGATGTTGTTGTAGAAGCGGTTCACCGCGTCCGGCCCGTCGTAGCCCAGGGCATTGAGTTTCATGGGGAACACCCGCACGTCATTGGCCCATTGCCGCGTGAAGCGGTTGTTGTAGACGTGGAAATAGCCGGCCCCCACGATGCAGACGTTATGCCCGATGGGCGATTTGGCCAGCCCCAGGTCGCTGAAGCTGCATTCATGCACCTTCAGATTGAAGCACTTGTCGAAGGCGATGGCCCCGAACGCCTGCTCGGTGTTGTCGAAATTGCGGAAGGTGCATTTGCAGACCTCGAAGTCCAGCGCCACCGACTTGAGGTTGGAGACGTTGTAGTCGGTGTTGGTGATGGCGTGGCCGTTGACCTTGCCGTCAACCAGGACATTCTCCCATTTGAAGTTGTAGAAGGTGCTGGCTTTGGTGCCGTCGAAGACCTTGCCGGCGTCATAGACATGGAAGCAGTAGCCGGAGGCATCCTTGATGGTGAAATTGCGAAACAGCACGTCGTGACTGCGGCCGGTGATTTTCATGCAGCCGGCGTTGTACTTCTCGAAGCGGAAGTTCTCGAAGC
>JBEKVL010000709.1:0-3781 GCA_049514055.1 Tepidisphaeraceae bacterium
AGGCTGCCCATGAAGTGGGCTACGCCCTCGTCCAGCCAGTCCCGCGAACTCTGCCCCGGGGCCCGCATCCAGGCGTGGGTGAGCGCATGGATCAAAATTCCGTTCAACTGCTCGGGAGTGCCACTTTGTAACGAAGTCACCAGCAGCGCTCCGGTTTCAAAGGGCAGGTCCTGCGCGTCGGGCAAATCCAGCAGCGTCAGTTGGGAGCGCGGATGTTCCCCCAGCCAGCCCTGTAAAAACGGCGTTACGGCCGTCGCAGCCGCGGCCCACGTCTCCACCGAAACGTTGTCTTCGGGCAGCGTCCAGGCGGTGAGATTGGTGCCCGGGTGCGGTGTGCGCATGGCTAGAAACAGGCTGGGCGCTTCAAATCCCAGAGTCGCCCGATCAAGCGTCGCCGTCGCCACGCTGGCCACTTCCTGATTCTGGTCCAGCGAACCCGACTCGGTGACGTGCAGGGTGACAGGCTGGCCATTGATCAGGGCCACGGTCGGCGCCTGACCGTGCGGGAACTCGACCGTCAGCCGCAACCGGAAGTCGGCTCCTGTGAGCCGCAGTTTATGTTCGCCGATTTCGTCAAAGAGCCGCGCCCCGTCGCCCAAAATCACGGGAACGCTCGATACCGGATACCAGACCACGTTGCCGAAGCCGCGCAGGCCGGTGAAATCGACGCCAATCCGGTCCCAATCCGAGTGGCGGGCCACGTCTTCGGGAGTGCCGATGGCCAGCAACCGTTGCGCCGACCGCCGAATCGCGCCGGAGTAGGTCACGTCCAGTTGCAGGCTGGCACCGGGATCGAGTGGATGGGCCAGAGTCACCGCCGCTTCATGCAACTGGCCGGTGTGGTCGCTGTCGCTGTTGAGCGTTGCCACTTGCAGAGGTACGTCCTGCCCGGCGAGCCTGATCCGCTCCCAGTTGAGCGAGGAAGAAATCTGCAGCGGCAGGTGAGCGAGCGGAGTCTTGCCGTCGTTGCGCACTGTAACCAGCGCCCGCACAGCGATCTGGCCAGCCTCGGCCCGCAAGCGCACGTCGAGATCGTAGCCGGTAAAGGTCAGTGCCTGACGCTCGGCGTCCTGGGCCGTGGGAGCCGCAGCCAATGCCGACCCCAACTGCGCATCGGCAGCCCCCTCGTGCGTCTGCCCGTCGGCATCGATGGAGCGCGACAGGATCACCTTGCCAGCCGGTGCTGAAGCGGGGGTTGGCGCGGGAGCCTGCCCGGTTGATTGCGCGCCGCAACTGGACGCGGATAGAACGGCAATCGCCACCGCCAGGCCAATCCGGCCAAAAGAAAACGTCATGAACCCAGGCCTTTCTGCTTCTTTGGCTTGGACGGAACCGGAGCCTCAGGGCGAGCCAAAGCGGCGCGGCGCTGCCGGAAAGCTTCGTACAAGACTACCGCGCCCGCCGCCGACACATTGAGCGAGCTGACTCCGCCGGCCATGGGAATCCGCACCATGTGGTCACAGGTCTTCTTGACCAGATCGTGCAACCCTGCGCCCTCGCGGCCCAGCACCAGTACGCAGTTGCCGGTCAGATCAAACTGGTCGTAGTCGCATTCGCCGCGCTCGTCGAGGCCGATCACCCAGATGTTCTGCTTCTTCAGCTCTTCGAGCGACCGGACCAGGTTGACCACGCGGGCAATGCGCATGTGTTCGGAGGCACCGGCGCTGGCCTTGACCGCAACCGGGCTGAGCGGCGCGGCGCGACGCTCAGTGAGCACCACTCCATCCACTCCGGCTCCGTCAGCCACGCGCAACAGCGCACCCAGGTTTTGTGGGTCTTCCACACCGTCCAGAGCCAGCAGCAGACGCGCCGCGCCCGGCCGTTCCGGCTCATACAGGTCTTCGAGGGTGTAGAACTCCTGGCCCCGCACCAGAGCCACCACGCCCTGATGGGCGGCCGTCTGGGCCATCAGCGTCAGTTGCTCGCGCGATTCCTGGCGGACGCGCACGCCTGCCTGTTTGCAGAGAGCAACCAACTGTTCCAGCCGATCATCCTTGCGCTCGCGAGCCACCAGAACCTGGTCAAACCGCCGCCTGCCCGCCTTGATCGCTTCCTCTACCGGGTGTACGCCATACAAAACTTCCATGTAGATAGTGTAGAAGATTGTAGGAAACGCGCAGCCTCGCTGTATCTGTCTCTTGCTCTGAAACAGGCCAGACTTCATACTGTGGCTGTTGAGATGGACATGCTCCGATCCACACTTCAGTCTTTTACCGCGGTGCTGGAACCAGACCAGACCCGTCTGCGCTGGGTGATTGCGCGGCTGCCTTTTGACGCCTCCAAAGCCTGGCCGGTGCGTCGCGGTCAACGTGTTCGCGGAACCCTTGCGGGCTTTGCCTTTCGCACTTCGCTCTTTCCCGATCCGCGCGGACAGGGCCAGATCCTGCTGGTCAACAAGAAGATGCAAACTGCGGCAGGCGCTTCCGTGGGCTCCGAGGTCCGAATCGAATTGGAACCCGACCTCGAAGAGCGTCCCGCAACGATCCCACCTGAACTGGCCCGCGCCCTCCAAGGCGATCGGCCACTGCGCAAGTGGTATGAGGCACTTAGCCTCTCGATGCGTCGCGAGATCGGCAAGTGGATCGAGGAACCCAAAACCGCCGCCAGCCGCACCACGCGTGCCGAGCGCATGGCCGAGCGTCTGCTGCAGGCCAAGGAAGGCGAGGTTGCGCCCCCTCCCATCCTGCAAGCGGCCTTTCAGAGTCAGCCACAGGCCCGCACGGGCTGGCTGGCCATGACGCCCACCCAACGCCGCAACCATCTGCTCGGGATCTTTTATTACGAGAGCGTCGAAGCCCGCCAGCGCCGCGCGGACAAGGCCATTGCGGAAGCCCTGCTGGTTGCCAAAAAGAAGTCGCTCGCCAAAACCACATCCCCGCTTTCTCCAAAGTAACCGCACAATCTGCACCGGGACTGCATTTTTTCGCGGCCCCGGCCGCTTCTCTATCGTCTAATGGATACGATGAGTGCTTTTGCCTCCGTTCGACCCCTTTTTGCTCCTGCTGCCTCTGTTGCCGCCAACGATGAAGTGCGGCAGGAGAGTCTGGCCATTGCCGCTGGATTGAAGCGCCAGGACGCCGGACTGATCGACGAACTGATCGTTCGCTATCAGCATCGACTGCTGCGCTATCTGCTCTATCTGACCAGCAACCGCGAGCAGGCCGAGGACCTCTTTCAGGAGGTCTGGATGCGGGTGATGGTGCGTGGCGCTCAATACGATGGCCGCGCCCGCTTTGACACCTGGCTCTTTACCATCGCCCGTAACTTGCTCATCGATCTGCGCCGCAAGCGCACCATGGCCAGCCTCGACGAGCTTTTTGAGAGCAGCGAAGACGTCCGCCCCATGAGCTTCGAGGCCGCCGCCGATGGGCCCACGCCGTTTGATTTGTGCTTGAACGGCGAAGACCGCGAGCGCATTGCCGCCGCCCTGCTGCAACTCGACACCCTTTATCGCGAAGTGCTGGTGCTACGCTTCCACGAGGATCTCAGCCTGGACGAGATCGCCAAGGTGACCCGCTCACCGCTTTCTACTGTCAAGTCAAGGCTTTATCGCGGCATGGCCGCCCTGAAACCCAAGCTGGAACGCAGTCAATTGCGTCGCCTGGAGGCGGTGTGAGCCGGTTTGACGGGACAGACGACAAGTCGGGTCCGGGGGCAACTTCCGGAGCCGACCGTGCTTCTGAAACAAAAATTACGGCCGACCTGCTCGCCGCAGTCTCGGGCCGCGAGGCCAACCGCGAATGCCTGATGGCTCATCGCACCCGTCGCATCGTCGGCGCAT
>JBEKVL010000710.1:0-3770 GCA_049514055.1 Tepidisphaeraceae bacterium
TCCCCGACTCGTACAATCTCCGTAGCGGCCACCGCAACGACCCCGGCATCAATCCCGGCACCGTCGAGGCCCTCGCCCTCCGCGTCTACTCGCGACCGCCGATCTACTCGTTCCGCTGCCTGCGCGACGCCGGCCGGATCATGCTCCACGCACCCGGCGCCGTTGGAACTGTGAAGCAAACCGCCGACGTCATCAGTCTTCACTTCGAGCCCGTCCTGCCCACTGGCGGAACGGTGTTGTTGTCGAACTGTCCGCCACCGGTGAGCGTGTTGCTCGACGGCAAACCCGCCGCCGGCGCAATGCAATACGACGCCCTCCGCCGCTGTCTGACAATCAAGACCCCCGGCCCGGCCGAAATAGGGATCGGGCTCAAGTAACGGCAGCGTTAGGTAATGGCGAATTCGGCGCGATTCCGATGGCAAACCGCCGTCTTGCTCAATGGGACATTCTCGCGCCTCACCCGATCAGTTCTCAACGCGCTGCCCTCCCCGACGAATGCGTCCCCGCACAAACTGCTCATCGATGGTCCGTCGCCCGCCCGCCTCTGTATCGGGTAATGTATAGAGCAAATCGAGCATAAGCTCGGCACACACGCTGTGCAGCGCATGGCCCCCCGTCCCGCGGCCCATCGCCTCTGCCGCAATCAGCCTGATCGCCCCCGGCGTAAACTCCAACTCACACCCTCCCATCCGGCACAACTCCTGGTACATGTCGGTCGATATCCTACGTGACCGTTCTTCGCCAATCCAGTTAAGCATGCCGTAGCGCTGGCCAACACCCCGCCTCCAATGATCCGCGGCCCGCCGCCCTGCCGATAATCTCAATCGATGCGCCGCCGGTTCATTCAACTCCGCTCCGTGGGTTCGCTCCTGGCAATCGCGAGCATCGCCGCCATCGCCCTCTACATCATGACTCACCACCCCCAACGCCATCCCGTTCCCATCACCACCCCGACCGGCAAGTCCACGGACGAACCCACGATCGCCGACCGCGTCCGCCAATTCGGCCCCGAAGCCCGCCGTCACTGGCAACCCCTCTTCTCCAACGCTCGAATCAACTACCCGCCGCGCGAACTCATCCTTGTTGGCCTCAAGCTCGAAAGACGCCTGCTCATCTACGCTGCCGACGACGCCCATACGCCAACGCTCGTCCGCGATCTCCCCATTCGGGCCGCCTCCGGCACGCTCGGGCCGAAACTCCGGGAAGGCGACCGACAAGTACCCGAGGGGCTCTATCGCATCGACTGGCTCAACCCCAACAGCCGGCACACGCTCTCGTTGCACATCACCTACCCCAACGACTTCGACCTCCAGCACGCCCGCGCTGAAGGCCGCGACCAGCCCGGCACCGACATCATGATCCACGGCGGCAACACCTCCATCGGCTGCCTCGCCATCGGCGACGAACCCTCCATCGACCTCTTCATCCTGGCGGCCGACACCGGCATCGAAAACCTCCGCGTCATCCTCTCGCCCGTCGATTTCCGCGTGCGAAGCCTGCCGGCAGACCGGCCCCCCGCGCCGGCCTGGACGGCCGCCTTGTACGCGCAGATAGACGCCGAACTCAGGCCCCTTCCAGCGCCAGGCCCGCCCGCCACTACGTCAGATTCCCGTCCGGCCCCCGCGGGGCCACGCTGACGACGGCGTTGTGCAACAGGAATTCGAGGACGCTGTCGGGCTTGCGGGCCTGCGACATCAATCCATAGTATACCTGCTTGCCGCTGCGACGATTGGCGACGACGTTGTTCATCCGCAACAGCCCCAGATGGTGGCTGACCGTCGGCTGCGGAAGGCCAAGTTCTTCGCAGAGCGAGGTGACATTGCGTTCGCCCCTGGCCAGTTGAAGCAGAATCGCCAGGCGGGTCTTCTCCGAAAGCAGTCTGAATAAGGAAGAAAGCTGGTCGAGATCCATCTCTTCCATTGTCGGCGCGTGCTCCAACATACGACCTCCAAGACGGAGCGCACGGCGGGTCCACCTGCTTTTTACGGCAGACATTTAGATAAGTCAAAACATGTTTACACACAATTAACAGTGACAACCTCGTTATTTGCCCCCGTGGCTTGACGAAATCCGCCCCGTCGCTAAGATCTTGGAACTTGAAATCCGGGGCCATGGTCTAACGGGATGACGGCTGAATCGCATTCAGCAAATCGGAGTTCGATTCTCCGTGGCTCCACTGAAAGCCCCTGTCTTACAGGGGTTTTTTTATTTGCACCAAGGTATATTACGGCCATGGAGAAACAGACGCAGGATTATGTCGTGCGCGAACTCGATGGCGTCACCGTCGTGCGCTTCACCAACAAGAGCCTCACCGCAACCCACGACCTGGATCGCATCGCCCACGAACTCAACGAACTGGTCGCCACCGGCACGCACCGGATCGTGCTCGATTTCAAACACGTCGAGTACATCTCCAGCGCCGCCCTGGGCATGATGATCTCCCTGCACAAGCGTCTCGATGATCTCAAGGGCGGCCTGATTCTCTCGCATCCCGAGAACATCGCCGACCTGCTGCGTGTGTCGCGAACCGACAAATTCTTCAGAACCGCCGCCGACCCGAAAGTCGCCGTCAAGATCTTCAGCGGACAAGTTCCCTGATCGTCAGTCCCCATCCACCTTCTGATACTTGAACACCGCCTTGTACAACCCCGTCACCTCTTCCGATCCCAGCGTTTGCGGCCGATACCGCTCGTTCCGCGGTTGCAGGCGAATCACGTTGGCCGCCGCCTCGTCCGTCTCGAAGAACACGCGCTTGAATGTCGTGTGCCCGTCCGCAAACCGCACAAAGCAGTCGTCCCCGCTCTTCGGACAGGCGGCCGGCGAGAAAATCACAATGTCCCCCTCGCGATACTTGGGCATCATGCTGTCCCCATACACCCTGGCCGCAAACGCGTCGGAATCGTGTACTTCCGGACAGGCCACATAGTCGTCCGCCACCCCGCGCGGATACGACAAATCCGTGAAATCCTTCGGATAACCGGCCGACACCCGGTTGATCACCGGCACGGCGTTCGTGCGAATGCACTCGACATTCCCGGCCGACTTCTCCACCAGATCGTGCAGCACACCCGACAGATACGCCGCATCGAGATTGACCCCCTGCTTCCCCGGCGTTTCCGCCACCTGCACGTCTGCGGCCTGCACCCCGTGCGAGGCCAGGATCAACTTCTCCAGCGCCACCCGCACATCGGGCGGCGTTCGCATCAGATGCGCCTGCGACAGCAGTTCACCGGCCGTAAAACCCAGCGTCTCTTCGAGTTTCCGCAGCTTCTCATCCGAGGGCGGATTCGGCACCCGCCCTGTCTCTATAAGGGAAAGATACGGCTTGGAAATGCCCGTCCGCTCGGCCAGTTCATCCAGCGTCAAGCCAAGCTTCAGCCGCTTCCTGCGAAGTTTAGTGCCGAGTGATTCCATACGGATCACTGAGCAGTATATCGTACAACGTCCTAACAGTCAATGCCCGCGACCCAACAGCCTCTGATGGGTGTGCCCAGAGATCCGGGCAAGTCGTAAACTGTTTGCACCGCAACGGTTGTCATGCTGAGCGTACGCGCGAAGCATCTGGCCTTGGACTTCATAGCCAGATCCTTCGCGAGTACGCTCAGGATGACGGTTCGTGACCAGCACCACGTTCCCCGTAAAATGGGCACATGCGGCAATATCCATCCGGCGTGAAAGTCAGCGACGAACAGATGGCCACGGTTCGAATCACGCCCGACAAATTCCAGAGCGAATGGAACTACACCATCCACTCACGCCGAAACACAACG
>JBEKVL010000711.1:0-3770 GCA_049514055.1 Tepidisphaeraceae bacterium
CGGCGCCAAGTCGCCGGCGCAGAAGATCTGGGTCTGGGGCTGGCCGGGGGTTCTGCTCTCGCAGGACCGCATGATCCTGATCGCTCCACGCCAGGCGATGCTGCGGCGGCTGACGCTCGGGGCAGTCATGCTGCCCACGGGCGAAGCTGTGATCATCAAACTGGAAGGCTCCGGGGCATCCGACGCATCGGATCGCGTGCTGGTCTCGCGCGTCGCGGAATCGATCAATCTCGAAGGGGTGCCCCGGCCGAAATCCGCGGGCGGGCCGCTGGAACTCGCCGAGGACATCATGCTGACCGTGCCGGCGGGGCTGGCCGAGCCGTCGTCGAATCCGCCGCTGCGGCTGGATCGGACCATGATGAGCCTGTCTTCGCCGGGTTGGCTGGCCGTGGTGTTCACACCGTGCTGGCTGCTGCCTGGCGAAACGGGGACGACGCTCGGCCAGCGGCTGCTCCTGCGCGACCCGGCCTATGCACCCGGCGAGGTCGAGAAGATCGACGACCACACCTGGCGATGCAAACGGGCGGCCGGGCAGGCGTTTCCGGGCACGGCGTATCTGCGGATTGGCTCCACCGGGCGCGGCGTGATCGTCGAATTCCGCTGGTCGTCGCCCGGCGGGGCGGGGCCGGATGTCGAGGACCTGTGGGAGCGGATATCCGAAACGCTGGCCATTGCTCCGACGCGGACGCTGCCGGCATTGCTCAACGCCGGAGCCAAGGCGCTGGCCGGCGTGGGCCCTGACCCGCGCGAGTTGTTCCGCGACCGGCCGAGCGAGGACCGCTGGCAGTGGTTCAACGAACGGTCCTCGCAGGTGGCCGGCGGCGTGGTCCGGCGGCGCGTGGACGAACACGGAATCTGGTGCAAGGGAATGACGGACCAGTGGCCGCCGCTGAGCGGTAATGGCCGTGAAGTGTTCGAGTGGTCGATCGAGCGCGACTGGAGCGGCTACGAGATGAGCCTGTTTCGTGCCGGCCCGATGCCGGTGCTGTCGCAGGAGTCCCGCCTGGAGCGGGCGCTGGTGTTGTCGGTGATCGGCGACGGCAACCGTGCCCTGGCCCGTGGCGAAACGCCGGTGCAGCCGTGGTTCGTTCCGGGCGGATTGTTGCCCGCCGTGCTGGGCCGGGCGCCGCTGGAGCCGATGGCCCTGGAGACGGAGTCGATTGCCGGGATCGTCGATTCCGCGTCGGCCGTTCCGCTGCTGGTGCTGGCCGAGCCGGCCTTCGACATGCCGCGCCGGCTGCCCAATGAGATCGAGCCGATGCGCTGCTGGAGCGTGACCATCAGCGGCTGGGGCCAGTCGTCGCGCTGGTACTACGACCCGGCCGGCCAGTTACGCCACATCGCCTTCGCCGGCGGCGTCCACATGACCGCGATCGAACCACCGACCACGCGCCCGGCAACCGCGCCCGCGGCGGAGAGGAAGGCCGGGAACCCCTTCCTTTCTTCCAATGCCCGTGGAGATCTCAATACGCGGCTTCCACTTTGACGAAACCATGCACATCGTGCAGGCGGACGATCTCCCTGGCCGGGTCGAAATCGCTCCACGCCTGGCCGTTGACCGTCACGGACTTGATCGGCGTCGTCTGCGGATGCCGGAGCCGCAGCAGCACCGCCTGCGGAGGCGTGTGGGAGGGCATTGTGATGCTGGCAGTGATCCTGCCGTTGGCCACGTCGGAAACGATCTCGTACGCCAGAGGGCCGAAATAGGTCGGAGCGTTCTTGACGGCGATCTTCTTTCCCTGCTCCAGCCAGACGCGAGGAGTCGCCTTCGTCAGCCACAAGGATCGGCCGTCCTCCATCACCAGCAGGTCGCGGAAGTTTTCCATGAACCAACCGGCCGTCCCGTTGTCAGGAGCACTACATTTGTCGTAGTTTCCCAGGTGCCAGTGTTCCCATAGCCTTCCGTCAGAGCCCACCATCGTTGCGTACGAATTCATCAGGAATCGCAGAAAACCCGGGACATCGTCCTGCAGCAAATAGATGTTGGCGTTATGCGAAGCCTTGGGCAGTATGACGTAGGAGGTCCAGAACCAGGCGTCGTCTGTGGCAAGCCCTTTCTTCTTTCGCGATTCTCCCTGCTTCTGCACGGTGCTGACGGACGTCCCCAGTTCCTCCATCACATTCAGGGTATCGACCATGCGGGCGTCGTTGGCATCCAGCACGGCAAAGGGCTCGGCCAGCGGCAGTGCCCCGGCAAAGAGATCGCACTCGGGAAACTGCGGCGCTCCCAACTCGGGACCGGTCAGGCCCGCAGCGTAGGCCATCCTCGGGATATAGGTGTGGCACATGCCGTCGCGGCCAAGCCGCACCGGCGCGAGGGCCGCCTCGCGATCGATCGTCCGGCGGATGTCCTTGCGGTATGCCTCGGCCTCGCCACGGTATTTCTCGCCTGCCTGCGGATCGACCTCCAGCAAGACGTCGGCGAAACGCTGAAGCCCCTGCAATGACAATGCCTCGTCAACGTAGTACCAATGCCAGTCGCAACTGGGCATGGCATAATCGCCCAGCATGTGGGGCGGCATCAGCCCGGCCACATGCAGATCCTTCCGGTTGGGAACATCTTTCATGTAGTCCGTCCGCTGGCGGATGATCCAGTCGGCGGCCGCTTGCAGTCGGGTTCGGTTCTTCTGGAACCATTCCCTGTCGCCGGTCAGAAAATAACGATCCGCCATGGCAAACAGGAGCCGGCCCGTCGAGGCGTGCGTGCCGTCGTGGCTGTATCCCATGTCGTGTCGCATTGCCGTTGCCCATTCGAGGGCGCCGTTGCCGTCGCTATAGTCGCCGTCCGACTTTGCGCCCGGGGCCTTCAGGAAATGCTGGTACACCTTGTCGGCCTCATCGTGCAGGCCGATCATGTCCATCTCATGCGCTACTCGGCCCACTTCAAACGCCAGCCCTCCCCACATGTGCTTGCCTCTCAACTGAAACGAGACGGCTCGCCAGGCCGCCGTCCAGTCTGAATCCGGCAATTCCACCTGCATGGGAGGATCCTCGGCCCTGGGAAATGGCGAGGCAACGGTCCCGCTCGGACACGTCCACAGCCTGACCTCCTGCATAAGTTCCTTCCAGGTGGCCGCTTCCCGATGTTCGCGGGTCATCTGCCGGATGCTCTTCAGATTCCTGGCCGCCAACTCCCTGGCGAATTGCCGGGCGGTTTGGCCGCTGCCGACCTTGGTCACGAAGACGCCGCCGGCCGGTATCAGCATCGATCCCTTGTCGAGGTCGCTGATGCGAAACGTAAAGCCGCCCGTCTTCGTCCAAACTGTCACGCGGCTGTCCAGGCCCGCGGGACTGTCGGGGGCATAGACCAGCGGAACGATAATGCCGCGTCGCGCCGAACCGTCGGTCGCGCGCGATTGCCACGCATTCCCGTCGGCCACGGTCGTTCCCTTGTCGTCTGCCAGAGGCGCGACGGGTCCGATCATCGACATGTGGGACTGCAACCGGCCGTCAAAGTCCGACTTTTCGGCTGCGCCCTGGAATCCCCATTCAATCTCCACATCCATGCGTTTCCACGCCCCAAGGCTCGGCCCGATCACGCGGATCGTCGGCACCGCCGACTCGGCGCCGCCCGGCGTCTTCGTCTTGTCGTAGAAGACTGCGATCATTTCCGTGGCCGCATCGACTCGGGTGTTGTAGGAAAAGTCCATCTTCACGGAGGTGTCGCTCTTGTACGTCCACGTACGCCGATCCGCCGAAATCTCCGGATTCTTCAGAATCTGATCGACGGTCCACCCAAACCAGCCCCACGACGTGGGATAGGCGCGAAC
>JBEKVL010000712.1:0-3766 GCA_049514055.1 Tepidisphaeraceae bacterium
AGGGTGCCCGGCGCTGGGGAATAGAGGTATGGATCCCATGCCGTGCCCGAGCCGGTACGTGTGACTTGATTCGGGTTGGAGAAGTCATACGTGCTCTGGAGTCGGACCTTCGTCCAGTCCACCTCGTCCGAAAGCTGAACGACAATCGGGGTGAAGTGCTCACCCTGACTGCCGTAAGGCGGAATATTGTCTGCGTTGTGGCCAATCGCGACATCAGGCGTGGGTGGATCGATGGCATCCGTTATGCCATCCCAATTGTACCCGTCCGCATAATCCGGCACACCGTCTCGGTCACAATCGCCATCGTTGACGGGAATGACCTTGCCGGGCTTGTTTGGATCATCTTCAATCGCATCCTCTCTGGCAGACTGGTCGGGCAGGCCGAAGCCGTTGTTGTTGTCGCTGTCGATGGCCAGGTCGACGCGGTTGCGGATGGCCATCCGCACATCGTCACCCGCGATCACGGATTGCCCTTGCAGCGCCTGGACCTGATAGAGCACGGTCGCCCGCGTGGTGGTGCCGAGGCCTTCAAACCACAGGTCCACATCGCCGGTCTTCAACCCGGCCAGCGGACCCTGGAGGGCGGCCAGGTCCATGGCCAGGCAGGGCGAGTCTTCGGAGATTTCGTCGCAGCGGAACAATTGGGTGATGTCCAGCCCGGCGGAATTGAAAACGCGGAAGGGGTTGGGGTTGTCGCCGACGAGAATCACCTGCACCAGGCCGCTGGTCAGCCAGGAGGGCAATTGGCTCAGGGTGATCTTCACGATGTCGTCATCAAGATGGCCGTCACTGGAAATCTTGGCCATGTCATCTTCGTTGTCTTTACGCAGGCCGAGCGGGTCTTCCTCCTCATCGTTGTTGACCAGAACGACGAAGTCGGCCGGGTTGCCGACGGCTTCGGTCTGCTCGGTCACGGCCTGGCCGAAGTTCAGGCCGGTGCGGTGGGCGGTGAGATTGACGCCGGCCACGGTGAGGTTGAGCGTGTCGGTGCCGCCGGTGTTGGTGGTGATGGTGATGTGCTGGTCAGCCATGCCGCCGGATGCGGAGACGCCTTCGACGTAGAGGCGGCGGATATGGCCGGATTCGTCGGCGGCGTCGGTGTTATCGATGAGCTGGCGGATGGTGTAGGCCGTGCCGGGGGTGATGTAGTCGCCGCTGCTGAGAATGTCGGCGGCCGAGCGGGCCTCTGGGCCGTTGAGGGTCCACAGGCGCAGCCGGCCGGCGGAATCGGGGGTGTAGGTGTATCCGCCGTGGCCGTCGGCGGTGCGGGTGATGCCCAGGGGATTCGACGCGGTGTAATTGAAGGTGATGGTGTAGTAATCCTTGTCGTACTCGGTGGAATCGAAGGTGCTGACATCAATGGACAAAGCGGTAAATGACTGGCTATGTCCCTCGGCGCTGGTGCCGTATTGACCGCCGTAGCCGTCGGCGAAATCAGGGATGCCGTCGCCGATGAACAGGCTGCCGCAGGTTTCGGTGGCGGTGTCGTGGTCGTTGGCCGGGATGATCAGGCCGGGAGCGCCGGACAGGTCTTCCATGGCTTCGGAGACGGCGGCGGCGCTGATGTCGGGATGGACGCTGACGCACGAAGCGGCGGCCAGGGACACGACATTGGAGAAACCGGAGTCGCCGGCGCTATTCTCGACCACAACGCGGTAGTAGGTCGTGTAGGTGCTGTTGGGGGCCACCTCCAGCGCCCGCACGGCGGACCCGCCAGTGCCGACGACTGAGAAGGAGGGCTGAAAGTCGGAGTGGAGCGACATTTGCACGACCATGGTAATGTCATTAGGCAGGCCGCCATAGTCCCAGGCCAGGAACGGGGTCAGGTTGCCGGAGCGGGTGATCACATGCAGATTGGTCGGCGCATCGGGCACGCCCAACTGGGGAACCACGACACTCACCGAGGACGCCGCGGAATTGGCGGGGGTGCCCAAACCGTCGACCGCATGCATGGAGACACTGAAGTTCGAGGATGAGTCACGGTTGGGCGTGGTCTTGATGATCCAGCTTGTGGCCCCAACCGTGGTGTAAATTGTGGTCCACGGCGTTTCGATCGCAAAGGCGCAATCGGGGGCCGTGCTGTTTTTAGTCCAGGCGAGTTGTGTCTGATACGGGGAGAGCGCCGTCGCCGACAGCGATCCGGGCGCGATGAGATGGGTGGTGAAGTTGACGGCACACCAGTCGGATGGGCCGCTGACATTCACCGCCCGCACGCGGACGGTGTATTTGCGGCCATCGTCCAGTCCAGAAATCGCGTAGCTCGTGGTGTTGGCCGCAAGGGGCGAGTCTGCAGCGGCCGTGAAGTCCAGGCCGTTGGCCGAGTACTCGACCTCGAACCCGCTCTCGCAGTCGGACCCGTCAGTCCAAGCGAGGTCGAGAGAAGTGGTGCCGATGCTGGATGCATACAGCGACACGGGGGCCTGCGGGGGTTCGGGATTGGTGGTGAGCGTCAGCGGGCCGGTCCAGTCCGACCCCACGCCATCCTGCACCGAGCGAATCCGGAAGTAGTATTGCGTCTGCGGAGACAACTCGTCAATGGTGGCGGCGGTGACATCCGGAGCCGCGGTAAGCACCTGCCAGAAGTAACTGTTGTCAACGGATGCCTCGATCTCAAAGCCATCCTCACCGGTAGAGTTGTCGGTCCAGTGGACCTCGGCCCAATCGAGGCCGGAATCGCTGACGCTGAAGTCGGTGGGTGCATCCGGCGGCAGTGGGGTGGCGTCGGGGCTGGCCGAGGCCATGGCCGGCAGCAGTGCCGGATTGTCGGCCTCGACGCGGAAATAATACTTGATACCGGCCGTGAGGCTGTCGCAGACCCAGGACAGTTCGCTGAAGTCCTCGGCGACGCAGGTGCCGGGGTAGTTGGGGTCCGTGCTCTGGTAGACGTTATAGACGGTCGCGGCCGTGCCCGTGGATGCGGACCATGACACCTCGACCTTGGTCGGGCTGATGGCCGTGGCGGTGACCGTGGTCGGCGCGACGGCGGCGGTGACGGATGCGTCCTCCGCATACCCGGATTCACCGGCGACATTCGTGGCGTAGACGCGGTACATATATACGGTGTTCCCGTCGAGGCCGGTGTCGGGGTATGTGTATGTGGTGGCGGGCGAGACAGGCGGGATGAGGGGAGTGAGCAAAAGGCTTGTCCAGGATGTGCCGTTGTCGGAACTGCGTTGGATGGTGTAGACGTCGCCCGTGGCCGGTTGATCGTCCCAGGTCAACGTGATGGCCGCCTGTGAGATTGCCGTCACGGTCATGTTGGTGACGTACTCGGGGACGGCAAGTGTGGTGAGAGTGAGGACCGTCGTGGGGTCGGAAAGCGTCGAGCCGGAGAGGGCGCTGACGCGGAAGTGGTAGGCGGTGGAGGGGTGGAACGGGCCAGTGAGGGTGTAAGAGACGGTGGCCGGAGCGGCGGTCGTGGAGGCGGGTGCGAAGGCGACGGCCGCGAAATCCCCGCTGCCTTCGGCCTGTTCGATGAGGAAGCCGTCTTCGATCCCCGAGTGGTCGGTCCAAGCGAGGTTGACTTCCTGCCCGGAAACGGCGGTGCCGGCGAGGGTCGTGGGGGCGGCCGGGAGCAGGTCGGGGCAGACGTAATCGGCGTCGTAGGTGTTGGTGTCATCCGTGGCCGTGGCGTAGATCGGGCCGGTGGGGGCGCTGGCGTAGACGTGCGCGACCACGGCATCCGGCCCGGCGATGTTCTGCGCGGCCGAGCCGTCGCCCCAGTCCGTCGTGAACATGGTGATGCCTTCGGGGCCGTGCAGCGTGA
>JBEKVL010000713.1:0-3765 GCA_049514055.1 Tepidisphaeraceae bacterium
GGGTCAATCCCATCCGCCCCGCGCACGAATGAATAAACCCGCACCAGACGCGTGGCGAGGCACTGGTACGGGATCGTGTTGCCGGTCATGTGGTCGGCCAGATCCTGGCCCTCGAAGGCCACCTTCGCGGGGCCGTCCGCCGCGAACTCCACGGTCTTGAGAACCAGTTCCTCCTGCAGTTCATCCGGGTAGCGGGCGCGGAAAGCACGTCGCGCCAGGCGGATATCGAGATCGAACGCGACTTTGAGCCCGAGCGTTTGCGCGTAGCCCACTGCCTTGCCGATCTGGTCGTGGACCAGTGGATCGGTGATCTCCCCTTTGGAGATGCGGAGGCTGGTCGAAAGCAGGGTATACGGCGTATGCGTGGCCGCCGCATCCAGAAATGGCTTGTAGCCCTGTGGCTCCAACACCTCGTCTTTCCAGAACCAGGCGCCGATGACGGGTGGCCATTCATTGCCGGCAGGCCGCACGGGTGTCTCGGCCGCGGAGATCCCAGTTGCCGTGACGAAAGCTGCGATCAATATCAGGCATCCAGGTTTCATTGTTCGCTTCGCTTTGTCGGTTGGCTGTTGATCGCATCCAGGATGGCGGCGTCTCATGGGTGTGCTCCGTTGCGGCTGCAGGCGGCACAGAACGGTGGCGAATCAATGCCGAGTCTCGTCCCGTGGCGGTGCCGTGTCAATGATTTTCCGGCACGCGGTTCTGCCTCGTCCTGACGGCCGGCACCGGGTACAACAGTGGCATGGCAACTTCGATCATCATCTCAGCCGGGAAAGTCCGTTTGACTGCTTTGCTGAACGACGCGCCGACCGCCAACAAGCTGGCTGCGATGCTGCCGCTGCAAATCGCGATGAACCGTTGGGGCGATGAGTATTATGGATCGCTGCCGGCGGCTCTGGGAATCGGCCAGCAGCCGGACGCCCGCGAAGAAATGGCCGTCGGGGAACTGGCATACTGGCCGCCCGGAAACGCGCTCTGTATATTCTTCGGACCGACACCGGTGAGCACAGCCGACGAGCCGCGAGCCGCGTCGCCCGTCAATCCCGTGGGCATGATCGAGGGTGACGCCACAGTTCTCAAACAAATGGGACGGTCGATCGAGCTGACCATCGAACGGGCTGCGCATCCGGCATAATGGCTTGCGTGAGGCACTGCTGCAGCCAAAGGACAATAGCACATGATCCGCCGCCATACATCATGGTCCGTTCTGTGCCTCGTCGCCCTTGCTGCCGTGATCGCCCGTGCCGACGACATTCAGACCGGCGCGCAAGCCGACGTGGTCTGGTCCGAGCGCAGTCCCCTGAGCACGCTGGATGCCGTCGCCGGGCGCATGGGCGCAAGCCCTGCCGGCGCGAGAAACTCCGGCAAGGAAGTGGAATACGACCTCAAGAACGAGACTTTCGAACTCTACGTTCCCAGGTCCTACACTGGCCAGGATCGCTGGGGCCTGCTGGTCTGGATCAGCCCCGGTCCCGGCGGCCAGGCGCCTCAGGATCTGTACGGTCTTCTGGACAAACACAAGCTCCTCTGGGCCGGCCCCAACAAGGCCGGCAATGAACGCATTCCCTGGATCCGCATCGGCCTGGCGCTCGACGCCGCCCACAACATGAAGGCGAAATACAAGATCGACGAGAACCGGGTCTACATTGCCGGCGTTTCCGGCGGCGGGCGCGTCAGCAGCATGATCGGCGTCGCCTTTCCCGACGTCTTCCAGGGCGGCATCTACATCATCGGCACCAACTTCTACCGCGATGTCCCCACCGCCGACGGCAAGTATTGGAGGAAGACGTTTGGAGCCCCTCCGGCCGCCATCTTCACCCTGGCCAGGAAACGAAGCCGCCATGTGATCCTGGAAGGCGAAACCGACATGAACCGCGATCAGGCCAAGGCCAACTTCGAGCAGTTCAAGGCGGACGGCTTCCAGCACGTCACCTATCTCGAAGCCCCCGGCGTGGGCCACCAGCGGCCGTCACCGGAATGGATGGAGAAAGCCATCCTTGCACTGGAGGCGCCTCCGCCGGCGGATCTGCCGATCAAACCGACCACCGCACCCGCGGCGGCCACCAAGGCAGCCGATGACGGCGATGAAGCGGCCAAACTGCTCCGCATGGCCAAGGTCTACCTTCAGAACGACATGAAGCCCCAGGCCCGTGACCGGCTGGAGAAGATCACCAGGGAATTCCCAAGTTCCCCCTCAGCCAAGGAAGCAAAGAAGCTGCTGGAGGAACTGCCCCGGTGAGTACAGAACGAAAACTGGCATGCCATTCGCCCAGGTTGATGTCTGGTCGATGTGCGACTATCCACTGTCGATCATGAGGTGTTGAACATGAAGCGCGAGATCATCCCCGTTCATGAACTGGCGTTGCAGCCCTTTGCGGCCTGGGACCAGACCTGGTTCCTGCTCACTGCCGGCGAGAACAAGCCGGGGCGTTTCAACAGCATGACCGTGTCGTGGGGCGCACTGGGGTGGATATGGGAGCGCCCGCTGGCCACTGTTGTGGTCAGGCCGCAACGCTACACCCGTGAATTCATGGAGAAACACCATAGCTTCAGCCTGTGCGCCCTGGCCGAAGAGCATCGCGAGTCCCTGAAGATGCTGGGCACACTCTCCGGGCGGGACACGGACAAGATGGCCCGCTCTGGTTTGACGCCCATCGCCCTGAGCCAGATTCCATGTCCGGGTTTCGATGAAGCAGAACTGATTCTGGAGTGTCGCAAGACGTACTTCACCGACCTGGATCCCCGGAACTTTCTGGTTGACTTCATCGGGCCTCATTACCGAGGCGACTATCACCGGGTGTACTTTGCCGAGGTGCTCGCGGCCTCGGGGAGAACCAGATATCGACGTTTGGAGCCGCGGTGACGCGGGAAGACCCGCTGGGCCTCCAGTCGAGGGCAGGTTGCGGGCAACCGGCGAACGCCATGTGTAACTTCAACCGTCGGGTGGGAAGGTCAGTAGGTAACAGTAATGACGTTCCGGCCGGTTGTTTTCATCGTTGCCATGCTGGCTTCCGGGCTGAATACCTTGGCCGGGTCAGAGTTCCTGCCGGGCCAGGTGTGGTTGGATACGGAGGGTCGGCCAATCCGGGCCAGTAGCGCCGGGGTTCTCCAGCGTGGGGATGTGTACTACCTCTATGGAACCGACATGGGCTCGCCGCGACGGAGCTCCGTCATGTGTTACTCGTCAAAGAATCTGTACAACTGGAAACCTGAGGGAGCCGTCTTTGACGCGACTCGCCTGCCGCAGGAAATGGACCGGGGCTTTATCGAACGGCCCAAGGTGATCTTCAACGAGAAGACGGGCAAGTATGTGATGTGGATGCACCTTGACCAGCGGGGGTATCACTACTCGAGGGCCGGGGTGGCGGTGAGCGATAAGCCGACGGGACCGTTCTCGTTCCTGAAGGCCATTCGGCCGATTGCTGAAGATACCGGATTCAAGGCGGACGATCCCGATCGTCAGAAGGAACTGGGCGGAACGTTCCGGGACATGAACCTGTTCGTGGATGATTATGGGAAGGCCTACGTGTTCTACGCGTCGGAAGGGAACTGGACGATGTACGTCGTGCGGCTGGATGCGGAGTACGCCGGCCCGGAAACACCGGCCGTGCGAGACCGGACATGGGCGCGCATTCTCGTCGGTAAGATGCGCGAGGCCCCCGCGCCGTTCAAGCACAACGGCAAGTATTACCTGGTCACCTCCGGCTGCACGGGCTGGGCACCGAACGCGGCCGACTGGGCGACAGCCAACAACTTGCTGGGACC
>JBEKVL010000714.1:0-3762 GCA_049514055.1 Tepidisphaeraceae bacterium
TTTTACTCCGGCACGACCAACTTCGACGCGATGCAAAAGGGCGGGTTTCTCTACCAGCCGAATCTCAAGGAAGGGCTGATCGACTGGATTGGTTTTCCCTACACGTTTTATGACGCGTTCAATCCCGGGGCGCGCAAACTGTTCTGGTCGCAAATCAACACGGCGTTGTTCAGCAAAGGCATTGATGCGTGGTGGATGGACGCCACCGAACCCGACCTGACGCCGTCGCCGCCCACGCTCGAAGGTCAGCGCAGCCACATGATGCCCACTGCGGCGGGCACCGCCTCGCGCGAGATCAATGGCTATGCCCTGATGAACAGTCGCGGCGTTTACGAAGGGCAACGCAGTGCCGCGCCCGACCAGCGTGTCTTCATACTCACCCGCTCGGGCTTTGCCGGCATCCAGCGTTACGCCACCGCCACGTGGTCCGGCGACACAACGGCCACGTGGACCGGGCTGGCCAAGCAGATTCCCGCCGGGCTGGGTTTCTGCATCTCCGGCCTGCCGTATTGGACCATGGACATCGGCGGTTACACCATGGACACAAGGTTCTCCACGGACAACCCCACGCCCGAAGCCACCGAGGAATGGCGTGAACTCAACACCCGCTGGTTCCAGTTCGGCACGTTCTGTCCGTTGACGCGCCTGCATGGCGAATTGAAACCGCGCGAACCGTGGACGTTTGGCGGCGACAACCATCCGGCGTACCAGACCATCGTCAAATTCGACCGCCTGCGTTACCGCCTGCTGCCCTACATTTACTCGCTCGCCGGTGCGATGACGCAGGACGCCGGGACCATGATGCGGCCACTGGTCATGGATTTCACCGGCGACACCCAGGCCCGTGAAATCACGGATGAATACATGTTCGGCCCGGCATTTCTCGTCGCGCCGGTCACTGCCTACCAGGCGCGCAGCCGGAACGTTTATCTGCCCCCAACCACCGGCGATTGGTACGACTTCTGGACGGGCACGAGCACGCCGGGCGGCCAGACCATTGACGCTCCGGCGCCGTACGATTCGATGCCGCTGTACATCCGCGCCGGCTCCATCATTCCGTTCGGGCCCGACCTGCAATACACCGGCGAGAAACCCGCCGACCCGATCACGTTTTACGTTTATGCGGGTGCGGACGGCGCGTTCACGCTCTACGAAGACGACGGCCGCACCTACGGCTACGAGAAAGGCGCCTTCGCGCGCATCCCCATCCGCTGGGACGAAAAGAGCCAGACGCTCACCATCGGCAAGCGCGAAGGCTCGTTCAAAGGGATGCTCAAACAGCGCACGTTCAACGTCGTCGTCATCTCGAAAGACAAGCCGGTGGACTTTTCGTTCGCGCCGTTGCCGGACCACACGGTGCCCTACACCGGCAAGGCGGTGAAGCTGACGTTCGAGCAATGCGTCAAGAAACATCCGCTTTACCTCGACGCCAGCCAGCCGCTTGAAAAGCGCGTCAACGACCTGCTCAAGTGCATGACGCTGGAGGAGAAAATTTCGCAGGTCCATGCCGACTCAAAATTCTCCACCGCCGCCGTGCCGCGGCTGGGCATTCCGCGCCGCTGGTTTGCCGACGGCCCGCACGGCGTGCGCGAAGATGTCGGGCCCTACTCATGGGATTCGGTCGGGCGCACCGACGATTATGCCACCTGGATGCCGGCGTTGAGCGCGCTGGGGTCAACGTGGAATGTGGACCTGGCGACGGCCTACGGCGAAGTACTCGGGCAGGAGGCGCGGGCGCGCAACAAGGACGTCCTGCTCGCGCCGATTGTCGATATCGCGCGCACGCCGTTGTGCGGCCGGATTTACGAGTATCTCGGCGAAGACCCGTTCTTGAACACGCGTCTGGCGGTGAACTACATCGAGGGGGTGCAATCCAATGGCGTGGCCGCGTGCGTGAAACATTTTGCCGGCAACAACCAGGAGGTAGGGCGCGCGACCATCAACATGGACATGGACGACCGCACCCTGCGTGAGATTTACCTGCCGCCGTTCGAGGCCGCCATCAAGGAGGCGCACGCGTGGGCCGTCATGGGCGCCTACACGAAGTTCCGCGGCGAACATTGCGCCTACAGCGATTATCTCATCAACAAACTCCTCAAGGGCGAATGGGGTTTTCCCGGGTTCGTCATGTCCGACTGGGGCGGCACCTACTCCACGCGCGAAGCCGTGTTCGGCGGGCTGGACGTGGAAATGGGCACGCTCGTCGGGTCGGAGGACAAATCGGCGTACAACAAATTTTTCCTGGCCCAGCCGTTCCTCGACGGCATCCGCCAGGGCGATTACCCGGTTTCAATCCTGGATGACAAGGTGCGGCGCAGCCTGCGCGTGATGTTTGCCACCGGCGTTTTTGATCGGCGCCCGCCCGGTTCGCTCAACACGCTGGAACATCGGGCCGTTGCCCAACGCGTCGCCGAGGAATCCATGGTCTTGCTGAAAAATGAAACCAACGCCCTGCCGCTGGTTGTATCCAACCTCACGTCGGTGGCGGTGATCGGTGAAAATGCCGTGCGCCACAACGCGGCGGGCTTTTTCGGCGCCGGCGTCAAGACCATGCACGAGGTCACCCCGCTCGACGGCATCGAGCAACTCGTCGGCGGCAAGGTGAACGTCACCTATTCGGCCGGTTACAGCAAGGAAGGCGGTGACTCCAACCTGGTCGAACGCGCCGTGACGGCCGCGCGCCAGGCGGACGTGGCCATCGTCGTCGCTGGCCTTAATCATTCCCGTAATCTGGACGACGAAGGCTGGGACCGGACGAACCTGTGTTTGCCGTACGGCCAGGACGAACTGATCCAGCGCGTCGTCGAGGCCAATCCGCGGACGATTGTGGTTTTGGTGTCGGGCCCGGCGATTGAGCTGGGGCCGTGGCTGGCGCAGGTGCCGGCGGTGTTGCAGGCGCATTACTCCGGGATGGAAGGCGGCCACGCGCTCGCCCGCATTTTGTTCGGCGACGTGAACCCGTCGGGCAGGCTGACCGTCACCTATCCGAAAAAGCTCATGGATTCGCCGGCGCACGCGCTGGACACGTATCCGGGTACGAACGGCACGCTGTTTTACAAGGAAGGATTGCTGGTGGGCTACCGCTGGTTCGACACGAAGAACATTGAGCCCGAGTTCCCGTTCGGATTCGGTTTGAGCTACACCACGTTTGAATATTCCAATCTGAAACTCGTCCCCGGTCCGGGCACCAAAGGCCCGATCGTCACCGCCGAGTTCGACATCGCCAACACCGGCCCCCGCGCCGGCGCCGAAGTGGCGGAACTTTACATCCACCAGGACAATCCGCGCCTGCCACGGCCGCTGAAGGAGTTGAAAGGCTTTAAGAAGGTCTTCCTGAAACCCAACGAAAAGCAGACCATCTCCATCCCGCTCGACATTCGGGCGTTCGCTTTCTACGACCCAGCCAAAGCCAATTGGGTGACACAAGCAGATGATTTCAAAATCCAAATCGGGAGTTCTTCGCGCGATATTCGGTTGGAGAGCAACTATCACCTTCCTTAACTTGTTGAAGGGCTTGCGTTGGCCGGCGCGTGCTTTATTCTTCGCGCATTGACCTGAGACCACCATCTTCAACCGGATTATGCGAACCAAAATATTCTGCCTTTCCCTTCTAACCTGCATGGCGTTGATGGCCGCCAGTGCGGCTGACAGCCCGTCACGGCCTTTCGTCAGCCCGATGTTCGGCGACAACATGGTCCTCCAGCGCGGAAAACCGATTCGATTCTGGGGCTGGACCAAGGCCGGGGAACCGGTCCGGGTGGA
>JBEKVL010000715.1:0-3759 GCA_049514055.1 Tepidisphaeraceae bacterium
CGGAACTGACCGCGGCCCAATACCGGCATCCGCAGACTCAGGCCAGAATGATTTTCGAAATGGCATGATCTCTGCTGAGGTAAGTGCCAACTCAATTTCCGATGAGATCAGGAAGTCTGACTCTACAATTGCTCCACCGGCATGGTGGTGAGCCAACTCGCGGCCAGCGGCAGGATCGACCAGCTTGCCGATTTCGAGGCCGGCCTCTGCGGCCAGCTTGCCACCGCGATCGGATCTCCCGCCGGCTCGCCGGCCGAGCCCCTGGTGGTTCCCGCCGTCATCGCACCAAATCCGACACTCGGCTACAGCGGCGGGTACGGCTACGCTCCACCGGCCGTCAGCACTTACGCGTACGAGCCCGGCTATGACTATAGCCCCGCGCTCGACAGCCTCTACTTCGGCTGGGGCGGGGACATGTTGTATCCCGGCTATTCGGGCTGGGGTTATTTCGGGTTTTGCAATGATGGCCACCACCATCGCGATCATGACGGCAACCACGATGGCCATGGGGCGCGTCTCCACCAAGGCACCGCCTTTGGCGGAAGTTCCCGCGGCGCTGCTTTGGGCGCGTCCGCACACCAGGGCGCAATCGGCAGGGCAACCGCTCCGCCGCCGGCTGTCGGCACAACCGGACCAGTCTTTCACAGTCAGGGCTTTTCCGCAGGCTCATTCAGCCGTCATGAGCCGTTCTTCTCCGCGCGATTCACACCGGCTCCCGCATACCGTTCGAGTATTCCCGCACCGAGATTCGCGCCGTCACCGAGTGAGTCGTCCAGATTCAGTGCCCGGCCTTCCGGCGGCGGGTTCTCACCCTGGGGCAGTTCTGGTCGTGGAGGTGGTGCGGTGTCCCGTGGCGGCTACTCGCACGGCGGTGGGGGCGGCGGGCGGCGTTGAGGACCGGCATGGCTTGCGTCTAAAGGCAGAGGTTTCCAACGGTCAAGCTGGCGCAATGAACTGGGTGCGAGCGTGCAGATTCAGGGCTGGGGCGCAGGAGGGGCAGGCCGCCTGAAGGCGGCGAGCAGCGCGGGTTGTGGTTGCGGCGGTGCAGGCACTTCGTAGCCTTCCCAGCCTCCGCCCATCGCCTTGTAGAGCGCGACGAACTGGGTGACGACGTTCACCTGGGCCACTGCGTACTGGTCCTGAAGGTCGTACAACTGGCGCTGGGCATCGAGGACGTTGAGGAAGTCGGTGAGCCCGATGTTGTACCGCTGCACGGCCAGGGATTCCGCGCGGGTGCTGGCTTCGACGGCGTGGCCGAGTTGCGTGAGCCGATCCTGCTCCCCGGCGTAGTTGCCCAGGGCGTCGTCCACTTCCTGGACGGCGACGACGACCGACCGCTGATACATCAGGAGCAGTTGTTGTGTATGAAAATCCTGCGCCTGGACCACGGCATCCAGGCGGCCGAAGTCCAGGAACGGCCAGTATAACGAAGGGCCGATCGAGTAGATGGACTTGGATACCTGCGGGTCGCGGCCCAGTCCCTGGCCTTGGAATCCGGCGCCGGCGGTAATGCCCACACGCGGGAAGAGGTCGGCGGTGGCGACGCCGATGCGGGCCGTCGACGCGGCCAGTTCGCGTTCGACGCGGCGGATGTCGGGCCGGCGTCGCAGCAGATCGGCAGGCATTCCCGGCGCGACCTGGGGCGGGGTGACGGGCAGGAGTTGCGGCTTGTCCAATTCCGCCCGCAGATCCTCGGGGAAACGGCCGACGAGCACGGCGACCCGTCTCTTGGCGGCCGCCAGGGCCGCCTCAAGTGGGGCGATGCGGGCCAGGGCGCTGGAAGACTGGCGCTCGGCCAACGCGACTTCGAGTTCGTTGCTCAACTGGCGGTTTCGGCGTACGCGTACCAGGTCGAGCGTGCGGCCCTGGGTCTGGACGTTCTGGCGGGCCACTTCGAGTCGATACTGGTAATGCCGCACCTCGGCGTAGCTGCGCACCACGTCGGCCACCAGCGAGATGAGAATCGCATGGCGCATTTCGGCGACGGCCAGGGTGTCCGCCTGCGAGGCTTCGACGATGCGCCCGAACTTGCCGAACAGATCGAGTTCCCAGGACGCATCGACGCCGGCAATCTGGGTGATTTCGTCCAAGCCGGTGGTGCTGGCGGCGGCGTTGAGAGGCGCGGCGATGCGACCTTTGGTGCTGTTGTTGCCGGTGCCGCGTCCGGCGGCGGCGCTGGCATCGCCGGCAAAATAGCCGATTCCGGGGCGCATGCCGCCGGTGGCGGCGAATTCGACCTCGCGGGCTTCCTGGAGGCGTGCGGCGGCGATGCGCGCATCAAAGTTGGATTCGATGGCGCGCTGCACGAGAACATTGAGCTGGGGATCCTCCAGCGCTTCCCACCAGCGGGCCTGATCGACCGGGTGAGATGGACGGGTTGAGGGCATGGTGGTCGGCATCACGTCCGAGTCGGAACTGAACGCGTCTGGAACGGCGATGGCGGGAACGTGGTAATCCGGCCCGACCTGGCAGCCGGCAATCGTTGCGGCAACCAACGGCGGGAGCAACCAGCTAAAGCGAGCGGTATTCTTCAAGGCAGATCCTCCGGGGGAACTGGACCGGTGCCGGGGCGGAGCCTACTGCGACTCCAGTGTATGGTTCACGTCGCCTACCGCCGTAGTGGGAGGCAGCTTGAGGTTGACTCCGCCCGCCTTGTGATCCAGATCGCGCGGACTCACGCGGTCGCCATGATGGATGTCGTTTCCCGCGTTCAAGGCAACGCTGTCGTTGACGGCCAGACTCCCTTCAACCTCGACGAAATCGCCCAGGTCGCGGGTGATTCTCACATCGCGGAATTCGATCGTGTTGTCCGGCATGACCGTCGCCACCTGCGGGCCGGCGGTTCGGAAGCAGAGGGCCGCGGCGGGCACGCGCAGCGGCGGACTCGACCGCGTCTTCTGGAAGGAGACGTAGACATACATCCCCGGCAGCAGCGTGCCGTCGGGATTGGGTACCAGCACCTGGACCTTGAGCGTCCTGGAGGCGGGATCGACGGATTCGGAGGTTCGGTCGACCTTGCCCAGGAACTTGCGTCCGGGATACTCGCGTGTCGATGTTTCCACATCCATGCCCACCTTGATATAGGGAATCGCGGGCTGCGGGACATCGACGAATACGCGGATCTGCCCGGCCTGGGCTATGGTGAACAGCGAGGTGGTGTTGGAGGTGCTCCCGGCGGTGACCAGATCCCCCACGTCCACATGACGTTGCGTGATGATGCCCTCGAACGGCGCCGCCACCTTCTTGAATCCGATGAGCGTGGTCAGCCGCTGCACGTCAGCCTCACCCAGCGCGACCTGGGACTTGGCCGCGTCCAGGCGGGCGACGCTCGAATCGAGTTCGGCCTTCTTCTGATCGCGCTCCTGCCCGGAGACAGCCCCTTCGGGTGCGGCCGCCTCCCAGCGCTCGAAGCTCACCCTGGCAAATGTCACCGCGGTTTCCGCGACATGGACCTCGGACTTCAGGGCCTGGAGTTTTGCCTTGGCGGCGGCCATCTGGTCGTCCAGTTCGGGCGTCTCGATCAAGGCCAGCGTCTGGCCTTCCTTGACCTTGTCGCCGATATCGACGAGCCACTTGCTCAGATAGCCGCTGGTTCGGGCAAAGATGGTGGTTTCGTAAAAGGAGCGGGCCTCGCCTGGCAATGTCAAGGTGGACGCCGCCGGGGCCGCCTGGACATGCACGACATCCACGGTCGCCGGTTCCGCGGCCGCTCGCTCCATGTCCGCGGCAAGGATCGCCTCGGCGTTGTGGCGCGACTGG
>JBEKVL010000716.1:0-3731 GCA_049514055.1 Tepidisphaeraceae bacterium
AAGTAGTTGCCGTAGCCGCCGCCTCGGTTTCCTCCTTCGCCGCGCTGCTTTGCGAACAGCCAGTAGTTGACGCCTCCGACCGCCACGTCGTGGACGCCGATGAGGTCCAGCGTGCGGATGATCTGGCCCGATTCCATGGCGATGCAGGTGGGCCGGTCTCCCGGGGGCCGAAAGGGCCAAATGCTGACGGCATACGTGGCGTCGTCGATCTTCTTCGACCAACGCTTCAGGTGCCACGCCCCCAAGCGCCACTGGCTCACCAGGGCCTTCTCGGGGACGTCGATCTTCATCGCCGGCTCATACGGCGGCTCGGGAAACGGCGGCAACTCGGCGACCGACTCGCCGAAGACGCCCGCCATCGCGCCGGCATAAGTTTGCTCGGGATGCTCGCGGACCCGTTGGCGGACGGTCTTCTTGTTGCGCGCCGCGAGTTTTTCTTGGAACTGGCGAGCGGACAGCTTGCTCCCCGCCGGTGCAATGAAAACGCCCACGCTTGGGACGAGAATCGGGCCGCGCTCCAAATCGTCGGTCGCAAAGGAAACGGCGCCGGTGCTGGTCCATAGAGTGACTATGGTCCGGTGCTGCGTGGAGCCGGCGATGGGGAAGAGGGTCGTCCGGATGCCGCGCCGGCCGGAGGCAGGGACTTGTTCCCGCCACTGGTGTTCGCCCAGCACGGTCACGCCATTACCGGCCGCCAGTGGTTCGATCGCTCCCACGCGGCCGAAATGGGCCTCGATCCGCCCGTTCACGGCGGCGGCCTTGTCGTCTTGGAAGGCCCACTCGATTTCGACCTCCTGCGGGCGGGCCCAGCGGGCCGGGCCGTAGACACGAACTGCCGGGACCGCCACCTTTTGCTTGCCGCCGCGGCAACCGACAAGGACCGCTTGGATCGGCTGGTCTTCCTTGGCGACGATCTTCTCCTTGAACATGAGACTGGCCGGCCGGTCGAACTGTTCGAAGCGGTAAAGGAACACGGTCGTTCCGCCGTCCGTCTTCCGTATCTCGGAAAACGGCATCGGGACGACCAGGGACCGCTTGTCCGGCGCGTACCAGTCGATCATTTGGGTCGGGTGGGCCGCGCGGGGATGACGACCGCCGGGCAGGAGGTCGACGCTCAAGTCCTTCTGGTCCGGCGTGAAACTACCCTTGGGAAACTCAACTTCAATAGAGCTGACCAGCGGCTTCTCCTCCCAAAGCAGGCCGCAGAGCAGGTCATCGGTCGGCTCCAGCCAGCGGGTTTCCCAGGGGTTGTCGGCCGCGCCCTTGCGATAGACATAGGCAAATTGCCCGATCTCGGCCCAGTCGCCGGTTGCCGGTTGGCGCAGTTCGTCAAGTGCCCTGCCTTTTAATAGGATGACAGAGTCGGGCTGCGCCGCCTGAGCGATCACACTTAGCCCTAGGACAACAAACGATACTCTGAACACTCCCCTTGCCCAGGTGCGCACAGTCTTCTCCTCGTAACAGTGAATTCCGGTTGTCTTGCATTACTTCAGATAAGCACTATTGCTTTCTGAGATCCCAGCACATGATCACGCCCTTGCCCTTCTTGATGTCGATGGCCCGGGTGAACTGATAGCCATCGGCAAACGGATCGCGAATCAAGACTTCGTAACCGCAGACGCCCCGGTAATCTCCCCATTTGCGAGGATAGTGCGGTTTACCGGACTTGGCCAAGTCCTTCAGACTGGGTGTCAACGCCCAATAATAGCAGCTTGACGCCAGCGATTCGTGGTGGTTGTCGCCAACGACGACGAGGCGGTTGCCCCAGAGATGCACTCTCCCCCGGTCGCCCTCCTTGTCGTCGTACATGCCCAGAAGGGTTCCGTCCTCGGCTTTGAAAGCCATGACTTTCCCGCCCGCCGGTTGATAGACATGGGCAGTGGCGTAGATGACTCCGTCTCTGTAGGCATTCCAACTGTCGCCATCCATTGGGAAATCGGACTGCCAGAGCATCTTCGCGCCGGTCTCGCTCAAGGCGAAGGCGGTGAGGGTGGGACGTTGTTCTTTGGACTTGGGTTTGCTGGGATCCTGAAGTCGAGGCACGAACGCCCGTCCGTCGGCGACAATGGGCAGGAACCACGCGCCCAGGAACTCTTTCCACACGACTTCGCCCGTCTTGGGCCGGATCAGCCGCATGTACCCATCGGAACCGCTGCACAAGGCATACATCGCGCCATGGAGCTTCGCCGGGCAGGGAACGGACAGTACGGCCGTTGCCTTCGGAATCTCCCAGAGCTTCTTGCCCGTCGCCGTGTCGAAACCGTGCAGATCGCCCACTGTCACCATCAGCACCCCGTCGATCACCATCAACGGGGTGACCATCGTCTTCATAGCGGCGACCATCCCCTTCATCTCACGCGCGTGAAAACCCTCTTTCGTGTCATCCGTCACCTTGACCTTCGACTTGAGGGCCTCCAACGCCTTGTGCTCTTCGCCCACATCGCTCTCCCACACGGGTCTTCCGGTATCCAGATCGACGCAGTAGAGCCGGCCGGAGCTGCCCAGATGGAAGACCTTCCCCTGGCTGGCGACAGGCGTCGGGCCGTACGGGAGATGTTTACCGGCCCCGCGGTTGATCCCCTTGTCGGTGTAGACCTGTTTCCACCTGGTCTTTCCGGTCGCGGCGTCGAGCGCCAGGATGATGTCGTCGGCCATCACGCTGTTCTTGGCATTGAAGTATCCGGCGATGACCAGTCCGTTGGCCACAATGAGGCTCGCGCTGCCGCTCGGTCTCCAGTAGTCCTTGCCATAGGAGTGTCCGCCTCCGCTGGTGGTCTTACCGTAACCGAGATCGTCGTGCTCGCTGACCCAGACCAGCTTGGCCCGGCTGAGGTCATCGAGGATCGGTACCTTGGATTGGTCGGCGAAGGTGCCATCGGGGCCGGTATAGCCCGGCCAGTCGTGCGTGCTTTTCGGCAAGTCCGCCGCCTGCACGCCCCACGCTAGAATCAGTGCCATTACCAAGGTCATACACACCCGAAAGGTTCGCGTTGTCATGCTTCTCTCCTGGTTCAAGTTCGCACTCATCACGTTCTCCAGTTCGTTGTATCTCATGGATGTCTCCACGCATTCAGTACTGTGCCGTCACGGCAACCGTGCCGGTCAGGTCTTTCAGGGTGATGGTTTCCTTGTCCTCTTTGAATACGGTCCACGGTTTGCCGTTGACCGTGACACTTTTGATCGGCGCGGTATTGGGATGGCGGAAACGAAGGATGACTTCTTTGGGCGGCTTGCGTGACGGTATTTCGACCGTGGCGTTGATCTTGCCGTTGTCAACGTCCGAAACGATCTCGTAGGCCACCGTGCCGAAGTACGTCGGCGCGTTCTTGACGCCGATCTTCTTGCCCGGTTCCAACCATGCCCTCGGTGTGGCCCGGGCGATGCACAGACTATCGCCGATCTCCATCACCAGCATACTGCGCACCCGCTCGATAAAGGCCGCCTCCTCGAACGTCTTCTCCAGGTCGCCTCCTCCTCCGGGGTGCTCTGAAAACACGTAACTGGCCGGCCGATTTGCGACGTCGCCTTGGACCAGACGACCAGCCCTGAAGTCATAACCCTTCCGGTGCGGCCACGAGCCGATGTTTTCGTCTTGCCATGGCCGGATGTCGGCGGCGTAGCCGTTGTACAAGGCACGCAGGAATGGCGGAACGTCGTCGCAAAGCAGACTGGTGATCCAATGAGTGTCGTAACCGATCTGCCCACCATGCCCCCCAGTTTCAAACCACATC
>JBEKVL010000717.1:0-3715 GCA_049514055.1 Tepidisphaeraceae bacterium
GCATTAGGCGATGTGCAATGGCCTTCCGGATCGATCGTGGCCGCCGATCGGGAGGCGCTGGTGGCACTGGGTCTGCCGCAGGAGCCCGTGGCCGCAGGCGAGCGGATCATCTGTGCGGCCGACGTATGGAAAGCCAACGCGGTTTATTTCGAGAGGCTCGGGCGATTGCCCGACGGAGCGAGCTGGTATGTCGGCCCGGCGGAAATGGCGGCCGGAACGGTGGGATCATGCGTGGCGGTGAAGGCGGAGGAAGTGTTGCGCGGCCGGCCGGATTTGCAGGAAGTGCTGCAATTTCCCGAGGGCTTCCTCGTTGTGATATCGGCCGGGACGGGCCTGGGCGCGGTGCTGGACCCGCAGGACCGCGACTTGTTTGCAAAGCCGAATGCGGCGCCAACTGTGGGCGCGTAAAGGCATATACAACCCTGGCGGAGATCGACTATGGGCGTTTATGAAGGCCGCGGACAGATCACCAAGTCCATGAAGGACCTCATGCAGAAATGGGCCGAGACCAAGGGCTACTGGCAGGATGCCGTGGCCGCCAAGTTCGAGGCGGAGCGCCTGATGCCGCTGGAATACGACATCAAGACGGCCATGGGCGCGATGGACCACATGGCGATTCTGCTGGGTCAGGCGAAGCGCGATGCGAGCGAGTAGAGACAGGGGATCTGAGATCTCAGTCCCAGAGATTCGGCTTTCTCAGTTTGAACACAGATGGCATACCATGACGCAATCCACCTCTGATGCGGCCCCCTCGACAGAACCTGCCCTGGCGCCCGGCGTAACCCGCCGGGATCTACAGCGAATGGCCTTGCGGGATCTGGTATCGCTCGCGACCGAATGCGCCACGACGGAGACGCAGCTCGAAAGAAAACTGCAGACGTCGCTGGATCAGGCCAGGAAAGAGTTCCAGACCCGCGCCTGGGACATCGACGACCGCTTGAAGACCCTCAAGGCGAAGATTGAGGCGGAGTATCAGCAGAAGCTGACGCAGGTCGACGCGCAGGTCGAAGTGCAATTGCGGGCACTCAAGGCGGCCGACGAGAAGGCGCGCTATGGCGTCGAACTGGACCTGAAGAACACCCAGAAGGAGTTGCGCAAGCATTATGACCAGGCCATCTGGCTGGCCGAGAGCGTGTTCGAGGCGACGACGATCCAGCTCAAGGAGGAACTGAAAGCGGCGACCGGCGCCGCGGGGGCGCGCACCAACGAACTCGACGAGCTTTCGACGCAGGGAACGCGGCTGATGGTGCTGTATGGGCAGGTCCCGCCGCCCGAGGTCCCGCCGCCGGCCGAAACGCCGGCCCCGCCCGAGCCGTTGCCGGCGTACAACCAGAAACGCAACGACGCGAACGCGGCCATCCATTTTCTGTCGAAGCTGAGCCTGCCGCGGATGTTCGTCGGAGCCCGGCCCATCGCCTATACATTCCTGATAGTCGCCCTGGTGGGCGGGATCACGCATCTGCTGGCGGGAAACCCGTCGGAACTGCACGTCAAGCCCGTGTCGATTGGCGCGGGCGTGGCGCTGGGTGTGTGTGTCATCGTCGGGATCATCCTCAAGTTCGTCGGCATTTCGCAGGTCAAGAAGGCTTGGATCCCCGTGTGCCAGTTGATCGAGGAGGCCAGAAGACTGTCGGTCGCCGAACTGGAACGCGCCAAGGATGAGAACCAGCGCAAGCTCAACGAAGGCGAGGAGAAGCGGAAGGCGGAGGAGAAGCTGGCCAATGAGAAATACTCGCCGCTGATCAACGCGGCCCGGGAGAAGCGCGATGAACTGATCGGGGGGATCGCGGCCGAGTACAACCAGCGCGTGCCCCAGGTCCAGGCCGCGCAGAAGCAGGCGCGCGCCGATATCGATGCCTGGCGCAAGACGGCGCACGCCGAGCTGCAGGAGCGCTACGTCCACGACCAGCAGGCGATGCGCGAACGATACCAGAAGCAGCAGGATGATTCCAATAAGGCCTACTACGACTCCTGGTCGGCGCTCGAGCAGCGGCTGTCCGACGGCACCGCCAGGATACAGGCGCCGATCGAGGAGAAAGGCGACCAGGTCGTGCGCTCGTGGGATGATCCTTTGTGGGCGCACTGGATACCGCCCAAGACGTTCGCCACGACGTTGCGCCTGGGTCATCTGACCGTGGACCTGAAGAAGATCGCGGACGCCGTGCCGCGCAAGGGCGAGCTGAAGCTCAAGCTGCCCGAGCCGTTCACCATGACCGCGTCGCTCGGTTTCCCGCGCCAGGCATCGCTGCTGATCCAGACCGATCGCGACGGCCGCGAAGAGGGGCTGCGCATTCTGCAAATGGTCATGGCCAGGCTGCTGACGACGCTGCCCGCCGGGCGCGTGCGGTTCACCATCATCGACCCGGTGGGTCTGGGGCAGAATTTCGCCGGCTTCATGCACCTCGCCGACCACGACGACGCCCTCATCGGCGGCCGCATCTGGACGGAAACCGAGCAGATTCAACAGCGGCTGGCCGACCTGACCGAACACATGGAGACGGTCATCCAGAAATACCTCCGCAATGAATACGAAACCATCGACGAGTACAACGCCCAGGCCGGTGAACTGGCCGAGCCCTACCGGTTCCTGGTGATCGCCGACTTCCCGACCAGTTGCGAGGCCGAGGCATGCAAGCGCCTCTCATCCATCGCCTCCAGCGGCGCCCGCTGCGGCGTGTACACGCTGGTGTTGCAGGATATCCGCCAGAGTCTGCCGTCGGAGATGCGGCTCGAGGAGATCGAGTCGCACAGCGTTGTGCTCAAGTATGAGGATGGCCGGTACATCTGGAAGGATCCGATGTTCTCGCAGTTCCCGCTGGACATCGATGCGCCCCCGTCGGAAGACTGGCTCACGCGGACGATGGACATCGTCGGCCGCTATGCCAAGGAAGCCAAACGCGTTGAGGTCAGCTTCGACACCATCGCTCCGCACCTCGACGAGTTCTGGACGCTCAAATCCAACCAGGAGGTGTCCGTGCCCGTCGGGCGCATGGGCGCAACCCGGCTGCAATACATGAAACTCGGCCGGGGCGTTGCCCAGCACGTCCTCATCGCCGGCAAGACCGGCTCCGGTAAATCAACGTTGCTCCACGCGATCATCACCAACCTGGCGATGTGGTATCGCCCCGACGAAGTCGAGTTCTACCTCGTTGACTTCAAGAAGGGCGTCGAATTCAAGACCTACGCCACGCACGCCCTGCCGCACGCGCGGGCCATCGCCGTCGAATCCGACCGCGAATTCGGACTCTCCGTGCTGCAGCGACTCGACGCCGAGCTGACCCGGCGCGGCAACATGTACCGCAAGATCGGCGTGCAGGACATCAACGCCTATCGCCAGGAAACCGGCGAGCGCATGCCGCGCATCCTGCTCATCATCGACGAATTCCAGGAGTTCTTCACCGAGGACGACAAGCTGGCCCAGGATGCCGCGCTGCTCATCGACCGCCTTGTTCGCCAGGGCCGAGCTTTCGGCGTGCATGTGCTGCTCGGTTCGCAGACCATCGGCGGCTCGGCCGGGCTCTCTCGTGCGACGCTCGGCCAGATGGCCGTGCGCGTGGCCCTGCAGACAAGCGAGGCCGACTCGCAGCTCATCCTCGGCGATGGCAACTCCGCGGCGCGGCTCCTCACCCGCCCCGGTGAGGCCATTTACAACGACGCCGGCGGCCTCGTCGAGAACAACTCGCCGTTCCAGGTGGCCTGGCTGCCGGATGACCGG